>NZ_JASCXP010000521.1:0-4341 GCF_030010695.1 Nocardia sp. CC201C | reverse complement strand
CGCGTCGGCGAATTCGCCGCCGCTGGTGTAGCGCTGACCCGGCTCCTTGGCCATGGTGATCTCGATGAGCTCCCGCACGTTCGGCGGCAGGTCCGGCGGCAGCGGCGGCGGGGTCTCCCGCACATGCTTCATGGCGACGGTGAGCGCCCCGTCGCCGGTGAAGGGCCGCTGTCCGGCCAGCGCCTCGTAGCCGACCACGCCGAGCGAGTACACGTCGGAGGCGGCGGTGGCGTCCTCGCCGGTGGCCTGTTCGGGCGCGATGTACTGGGCGGTGCCCATGACCATGCCGGTCTTGGTGACCGGGGAGGCGTCGACGGCCTTGGCGATGCCGAAGTCGGTGATCTTCACCTGGCCGGTCGGGGTCACCATGATGTTGCCGGGCTTGACGTCGCGGTGCACGACGCCCGTGGCGTGCGCCACCTGGAGCGCGCGACCGGTCTGCTCGAGCATGTCCAGGCCCTGCGCCACCGACAGTCGGCCGAGCCGGTTGAGAACGGCGTTCAGCGGTTCACCGGACACCAATTCCATGACCAGGTAGGCGGTTTCGCCGCCCGCCGGGTCCATGGTCTCGCCGTAGTCGTAGATGCCGGCGATGCCGGGGTGGTTGAGCTGCGCGGTGGTCTTGGCCTCGGTGCGGAACCGGTGCCGGAAGGTGGGGTCGGTCGAGAACTCCGCCTTCAGCACCTTCACCGCGACCCGGCGGTCGAGGCGGGTGTCCAGGGCTTCCCAGACCTGTCCCATTCCGCCGGTGGCGATGAGGCGATGCAGCCGGTAGCGGTCGGCGATCAAGGCACCGTTGGTCAGCATTCCAGCCCCCGTCCAGCGAGCACGTTCATATCGTTCAGCCCCCCGCCAGTCCGGCGTCGAGCACCGCGCGGGCGACCGGCGCCGCGACGGAACCACCGGTCGCGGCCAGGGCGCGGTCACCGCCGTTCTCCACGATGACCGCGATCGCGATCTTCGGATTCTGCGCCGGCGCGAAGGCGATGTACCAGGCGTGGGGCGGGGTGTTGCGGGGATCGCTGCCGTGCTCGGCGGTGCCGGTCTTGGAAGCGATCGTGTAGGGGCTGCGGCCCCCGCCCTGGGTGTTCTTCTCCGATTCCATCATCAGAGTGGTCAGTTGGGACGCCACCTGGGCGTTCACCGCCTGACCCACCGACATCGGTTTGGTGGTGCTGAGCACGCTGAGATCCGGGCCTTGCAGTTGGTCGACCAGGTAGGGCCGCATCCGGACGCCGCCGTTGGCGATGGTGGCCGCGATGACCGCGTTGTCCAGTGGCGTGAGCGCCACGTCGCGCTGGCCGATGCTGCTCTGTCCGAGCGCGGCGCCGTCCGGGATGGTGCCGACGGTGCTGTCCGCCACGGGAATCGGGATCCCCTCGTGCTGTCCGATACCGAACGCGGCCGCTTCGTCCTTGAGCTTCGCGGACCCAACCTTGATACCGAGCTCCACGAAAGCGGTGTTACAGGACAGTTTGAACGCGGTGGTCAGTGATGCGGTCTGGCTGTCGCCGGGGCCGCAGTGGTTGCCGTTGTAGTTCTCCAGCGTGGTGGCGGTGTCGGGCAGGGTGATGCGCGACGCGGCCGTGAACTGGTCGTCCGGCTGGGCGATGCCCGCGGACAGCGCGGCGGCCGTGACCACCACCTTGAAGGTGGAACCGGGCGGATAGGTCTGCGACACAGCGCGGTTCAGCATGGGTGAGCGCGGGTCCTGCTGCAGGTCGTTCCAGGTCTGGGTGACCGCGGCGCCGTCGTGGCTGGACAGCTGGTTCGGGTCGTAGCTGGGGGTGGACACCATGGTGAGGATGCGCCCGGTGCTCGGTTCGATGGCCACCACCGAACCGGTGTACCCCTTCGAGGTGAGCTGCTCGTAGGCGACCTTCTGCATGACCGGGTCGATGGTGGTGACCACATTGCCGCCACGCGGATCGCGGCCGGAGACCAGATCGACGAGATGACGGCCGAACAGCTGGTTGTCGGAGCCGTTGAGCACCGAGTCCTCGGCGTGCTCGAGCCCGGTGCTGCCGTACTGCATGGAGTAGAACCCGGTCACCGGGGCGTAGGCCGCCGGATCGGTCGGGTAGGTGCGCAGGTACTTGTAGCGGTCGTCGGTGGCGACGGAACTGGCCAGCACCGTGCCCTGCGCCGAGATCTGGCCGCGCTGGCGGGAGTACTCGTCCATCAGCACCCGCACGTTGCGCGGATCGCTGCGCAGGCTGTCCGCCTTGATGACCTGCACGTAGGTGGCATTGGCCAGCAGGGCGACGACCATGATCATCACGGCCATGGCGACGCGACGCAGGGGAGTGTTCACGCGGTGCCTCCCTTCGGAGGTCGCCGCACCATCTCGGTGGGGGCGTCGGCAATGGGTTCGGGGGCGCGCCTGCGCACCGGGGCGGGTGCGCGGGCCGCGTCGGAGATCTTGATCAGCAGCGCCACCAGCGCGTAGTTGGCCAGCAGTGAGGAACCGCCGTACGAGACGAACGGCGTGGTGAGACCGGTCAGCGGAATCAGTTTGGTGACACCGCCGACCACCACGAACACCTGCACGGCGATGGTGAACGCCAGTCCGGCGGCCAGCAGCTTGCCGAAGCTGTCACGCACCGCCAGCGCCGTGCGCAGCCCGCGCACCACGAGCACGGTGAACAGCATGAGCACCGCGGCCAGGCCGACGAGCCCCAGTTCCTCGCCGATGGTGGTGATGATGAAGTCGGTCTTGGCGAACGGCACCTGCGACGGCCGTCCGCTGCCCAGCCCGGTCCCCGCCAGCCCCCCGGTGGCCAGGCCGAACAGCGACTGCGAGATCTGGTAGCCGGTGTTGTTGTAGTCGTCGAACGGGTGCAGCCAGGTCTCCACGCGCACCCGCACATGCCCGAACCTGTTGTAGGCGAAGAGGAATCCGATGGCCAGCAGACCGCCGCCGATGACCAGCCAGCCCACCCGCTCGGTGGCGATGTAGAGCATGGTCAGCACGGTGGCGTAGATGAGCAGCGAGGTGCCGAGATCCTTCTCCAGCACCAGCACAGCGATGCACACCACCCAGACCACCAGGATCGGGCCCAGGTCGCGGGCGCGTGGCAGCTCCAGCCCCAGCACATGCTTGCCCGCCACGGTGAACAGGTCGCGCTTGGCGACCAGCACCCCGGCGAAGAAGATGATCAGCAGCAGCTTCGCGAATTCGCCCGGCTGCACGCTGAATCCGGGCAGTCGGATCCAGATCTTGGCGCCATTGACCATGGAGAACCGGTCCGGCAGCAGCGCCGGAATGCTCAGCGCGATCAGGCCCATCAGTCCCAGGGTGTAGGCGTAGCGCGCCAGCGTGCGATAGTCGCGCAGCGTGATGAGCAGACCCAGGAACACCACCATCCCCAGCCCCGTCCACAGCACCTGCTGATTGGCGTCGGGGGAGGGGATGGCCGTGGAGTTGAAGACGGCGTCCTGCTTGTCGGCCAGATCCAGGCGATGGATGAGCACCAGCCCCAGACCGTTGAGCAGCGCCACGATCGGTAGTAGCACCGGGTCGGCGAAGGCCGCGAAGCGCCGCACCGCCAGATGCGCTACCCCGAACAGCGCCAGGTACGCCAAACCCAGTTTGGCGATATCCCAGCTGATGGACTGTTCCTGGCTGGCCTCCACCAGCACCAGCGCCACCGTGGTGACGAGAGCGGCGAGACCGAGTAGCAGCAACTCGATATTCCGCCGGGTGGACGGCGGCGGCGCGGGAGCGAATCCGCCCGGGGGACTGGGAAAGGCCCCAGCGGACGGCGGTGCCGGTGCGGACATCAGTCCGTCACTCTGCAGTTCTGGCCCGCGATCTGCGGGGCCTGGGTGGTGGTGACGGGGGCGCTCGTCGGGGGCTGCTCGCGGTTCTCCGGCGGCCGCAGCTCACCGGTGCGCTCGGCACCCGGCTCGGTCTCCGGCTGGGTGGTGGTGGGCGGCACCGTCGTGGTCGGCGCACCCGTGGCGGGCGGCTGATTCGTCTCGCTCGGCGGCGTCGGCTCCGGTTCGGCGGGCTTCTCGCACGGCGGCAGCAGTTCCCGCTGCGCCAGCGACCGCATCTGCGTCACGGCGTCCTCACGGGACCCGGGCGGCAGGCCCTTCTCGACGGAATCGCGACCGGTGGGCTTGAGATCGTCGAAGGTCAGTTCGCGGCAGCCGGCCGGGAAGTCGGTGCCGGGGGCGACGAGGGACAGTTCGCCATCGCGGGTGACGCACCCGATCTGATCGACATCGTGGATGGAGTAGCCCAGTACCGAACCGGGCAGCCCGCGTAGTACCACCACCCGATCGCCGTCCGCGCCCACATAGTAGTTGCTGCGAATCATGTTGTAGCCGACCGTG
>NZ_JASCXP010000520.1:0-4354 GCF_030010695.1 Nocardia sp. CC201C | reverse complement strand
CCCCCCCACGAGATGCTGCGGGCGGTCTTCGACGCCGACGGCAATCAGCGGATCCTGCGGGTCGCCGACCTGCCGGAGTGGCGAATGCGGCGGGCGGACGGCGATATTCGCGCACTCATGTCCCATCAGGTGCTCGATCCGCACACCTGGCCGCTGTTCGACGTGCGACTGGGCTCCGACGGCCGCGTCGGCATCAGCCTGGACAATATCGTGCTGGACGGGCTGAGCATGATGATCCTGTTCTCCGAACTGGATCTGCTCTACCGGAATCCGGACGTCGAACTCGCGCCGATCGAGGTCTCCTTCCGCGACTACATGATCCAGATCCGGCCCGCGGCGGGAGAGGAGTCCCGCCGGTACTGGCTGGACCGGATTCCCCAACTGCCGCCCGCACCGAGCCCGCCGCTGCGGGTGGATCCGGCCACCGTGGGCGTGCCGCGCTTCGTGCGCCGCTCCGGTCGGCTGTCGGCCGACGCGTGGGACAGGCTGCGGCGCACGGCCCGCGCGGAGGGTCTCACCCCGACGACGCTGCTGCTCGCCTGCTACGGCGAGGTGCTGGCCCGATGGTCGGGCCGTCCCGACATCACCGTCAATGTCACCCTGTTCGACCGCGCCGCGGCGCACCCGCACATCAATCGGGTGCTGGGCGATTTCACCTCCCTGCTGTTCACCGAATTCCGCAGCGCGGCCACGATTCTCGACTCCGCCAGGCGGCTGCACGAGCGCATGTGGACCGATCTCGACCACCGCGACGTCTCACCCATGTGGGTGCTGCGTGAACTCGCCCGCCATCACGGTGAACAGGTCGGTTTCCCGGTCGTGTTCACCAGTGCGCTCGGGGTGGCCGAGGACGGGCTGTCACTGGACCCCTCCGGCTTCGGCGAGAAGGTGTGGGCGATCTCGCAGACGCCGCAGGTCTGGATGGACCTCCAGGTCCACGAGGCGGACGGCGGGCTGGCGTACGCCCTCGATACGGTGGACGAACTGTTCTGCGAGGGAACGGTTCCCGCGTTGTTCCAGGCGTTCGAAGAGCTGGTGCGGGAGCTGGGCGACCGGGCCGCGACCACGGTCTCGTCGCCCGTCGCGCCCGACCGCGGCATCGGCCCCGGACGAGCACGGCACGGCCTCCTGCACGATGCCTGCTTCGCGCAACGGCCGGACGCCGTGGCGCTCGTCCACGAGGGCGGCGAGGTCACCTACGGCGAGCTGACCGACCGCGCCCTGCGCATCGCCGCGACGCTGCCGCCGCACCAGGTGATCGCCATATCGCTGCCGAAGGGCCCCGATCAGATCGCCGCGGTGCTCGGTGTTCTCGCGGCCGGTTCGGCCTACCTGCCGATCGGCGTCGACCAGCCCGCGGCGCGACGGGAGCGGGTGCTCACCGCCGCCGGTGCCGATATCGTGATCGACGATATCGCACGGTTCCTCGCCCCCGCGCCCGCGGCGGCACCGGTGCCGACGGCGCCCGACGCGCTGGCCTATGTCATCTACACCTCCGGTTCGACGGGGGAGCCGAAGGGCGTGGAGATGACCCACGCCGCCGCGTACAACACCGTCACCGATATCAACGAACGCTACGGCGTGGACTCCCGTGACCGCGTACTCGCCGTCTCCGCACTCGATTTCGACCTGTCGGTGTACGACATCTTCGGTCTGCTGTCGGTCGGCGGCACACTGGTGCTGATCGACGAGGACGCGCGCCGCGACGCACGGACCTGGTCGCGGCTGGTGAGCGAGCACCGCGTCACCGTGTGGAACACCGTCCCGACCCTGCTGGACATGCTGCTGGCCGCCACCGACACGGCGACGTTGTCACTGCGGCTGGTCCTGGTGTCCGGCGACTGGGTGAACCTGGACTCACCCGCTCGGCTGCACGCCGTCGCACCCGACTGCCGATTCGTCGCCCTCGGTGGCGCGACCGAGGCCGCCATCTGGTCCAATGCCTGTGAGGTGCACGAGGTTCCGGAGCACTGGACCTCGATCCCCTACGGTCACGCGCTGCGCGGACAGCGCTATCGCGTCGTGGACGACCTCGGCCGCGACTGCCCGGACTGGGTCGCGGGCGAACTGTGGATCGGCGGGGCGGGCGTGGCGCGCGGCTACCGGGGCGACCCGGAGCTGACCGCCGCGAAGTTCGTCCCGCACGACGGTGTGCGCTGGTACCGGACGGGGGACCGGGGCCGGTTCTGGGCCGACGGCACCCTCGAATTCCTCGGCCGCACCGACCACCAGGTCAAGATCCGTGGTCACCGCATCGAACTCGGCGAGATCGAATCGGCCTTGGCGTCGTACCCCGGCGTCGCCGACGGTGTCGCCGTGGCGACGGGTGCGCGGACGCGGCGGCGATTGGCCGGATTCGTCGTACCCCACCTCGACGGCCCGGCGCCGGACACCGATGCGCTGCGCGAACATCTGCGCGGCCTGCTGCCGGCGTACGCGGTGCCGCACGCGCTCGTGGTGCTGGACGCGCTGCCGCTGACCGCCAACGGCAAGGTCGACCGGCGGGCGCTCGCGGACTTCGATCACGAGATCACCGTGGACCCGCCGACCGGCCCCACCGAGACACTGCTCGCCGTACTGCTCGGCGAACTGCTGCGGGTGACACCGGGCCGCGACGACAACTTCTTCGCACTCGGCTGCGACAGCCTCATCGTCACCCGCCTCACCGAACGCCTGCGCCGAGAGCACGGCATTCGCCTGACCCTGCGCGAAGTGTTCTCCGCGCCGACCATTGCCGACCTCGCGGGGTTCATCGACACCCGGCGAATCGAGGAAGGGGAGCTGTGAACAGCCCAACCGACACCCGTCCCGCCGATACCGTTGCGGCCGACGCCGATCCGGCCCAGCTGATCGCGCGCCTGCGCCGCCTCGGCATCGAATTGTGGACCGAGGAGGGCGCATTGCGCTACCGCGCCCCGGCCGGAGTCTTCACCGACGCGGACAAGCAGACATTGAAACGGCACCGCGACGAGGTCATCGCCCTGCTGTCCGCGCAGCGCACCCTGACACCCGCCCCGGAGCAGCGCTTCGAACCGTTCCCGCTCACCGATGTGCAGTCGGCCTACCTGCTCGGCCAGACGGACGCGTTCGAGTACGGCGGCGTCTCCTGCCACGGCTACCTCGAAGTCTGGCTCGGCGACGTGGATCCGGAGGCGGTCCAGGCGGCCTGGGCCGAACTCGTTCGCCGCCACGACATGCTGCGCGCGGTCGTCGACCCGACCACCGGAACCCAGCGGGTCCTGCCCGAGGTGCCGCCGGTGCGGGTGCGCCGCGACGACTCGGCGGAACGGGTACGCGCCGAACTGAGCCACGCCCGCTACGACGCCGCGCACTGGCCGCTGCACACACTGTGCCTGACCCCGGGCTGGCTGCTGCACATCTCGGTCGATCTGCTCATCGCCGATTTCGCGAGTGTGCAACTGCTGGTGGGCGAACTGCTGGCCCTGCTGCGCGGTGAGCCGCTGCCGCCGATCGATATCTCGTTCCGCGACTACGTACTCGCCCAGCGCGCCCTGCGGGACGGTCCCGACTACGCCGAGCACCGCGACTACTGGCTGGACCGGCTCGCCGACCTGCCGCCCGCCCCGGAACTGCCGCTGGCCGCCGATGGTGGAGGATCCGAGTCCTCCGTCCGCTTCCACCGGCTCCAGCGGCGAATCCCTACGGTTCGCGACAGTGCGGCCGCGCACGGCGTCACCACCTCGGCCCTGGTGCTCGCCGCGTACGCCGAAGCCATCGGACGGTGGAGCCGCAACCAGCGGTTCACCATCAATATGCCGTTGCAGAACCGCCTTGCCCTGCACGAGCAGGTCTGCGCCCTGGTCGGTGATTTCACCTCGGTCAACCTGCTGGAGGTCGATCTCACCGAGCCGGTGCCGCTGGTCGAACGGGCGCGCCGACTGGGCGCCAGGCTGCTGTCCGATATCGACCACCGGCTCTACTCCGGGGTGGAGGTGCTGCGCGAACTCGGCCGCCGGGCGGCCAGCGACGCCACCGACAGCGGGCGGGCACTCATGCCGGTGGTTTTCACGGGTGTGCTGGGCGGCGGCACCGAGGTGCGGTACGGCATCAGCCAGACCCCGCAGGTGTGGATCGACTGCCAGGCCGTGGAGCAGGACGACACCATGCTCGTCAGCTGGGATGTCCGCGAGGGGGTGTTCCCGGACGGACTCGCCGAGGCCGCGTTCGACATGTTCGCGGCACTGCTGACCGGACCCGCCGACATCGGCCCGCCGTATCCGCTGCCCGCCGATCAGGAGCGAATCCGGCAGGCGGTCAACGACACTCGCGCCGACCTGCCCACCGGCCTGCTGCACGAACCCTGGCTCGCGGCGGCGCGCCGCCACGGCGACCG
>NZ_JASCXP010000519.1:0-4362 GCF_030010695.1 Nocardia sp. CC201C | reverse complement strand
CTTGCGGCCTTTGCGGCGGCCGAACAGGCCGCCGCGGGCGGACTTCTTCTCGGGAATGAGTTCGTCGTGCGGGAGGTTCTCGACGGGAGCCTCGTAGCCGACCTCGGTGACTTCACTCTCGGAGAGCCACGGCGGCAGCATCGGGAGGCCGTCGTTGTTGCGGCTCACATGTCCCCCTGAATGCTGGACCGAACTGATACAGGACAGCCGAGAGTTTAGCGATCGAGACAAGGCCGCGTTGGGGGCAGTCGGTTCTCCGCTGGTGGATGACGGCCGGGCGCGGGCTCCGCTCCGCACGTCACAATGCCCCGCATTTGGCGCGAGCTGGGAAGACCGGTAAGCTTGGTCGGCGGTGCGCCTACACGGTGGCAGTGGCATGTCCTCATGTCGTGTCCCGTGAGTATGGCACCGGGTCGACTGGAGTGCACGACAAACCAGTGATCGCACAGCTAGCCGAGAGCGCTGCAACCAACCAGGTTCAGCCTAAACGGGATCGCGGAGGATATGGCGAAGAAAGACGGGGCCATCGAGGTCGAGGGTCGAGTTATCGAGCCGCTCCCGAATGCGATGTTCCGGATCGAGCTGGAGAACGGTCACAAGGTTCTCGCGCACATCAGCGGCAAGATGCGGCAGCACTACATCCGCATCCTGCCCGAGGACCGCGTGGTCGTCGAGCTGTCGCCCTACGACTTGTCGCGGGGCCGCATCGTCTACCGCTACAAGTAATCGCCCGCGGCGATTGCCCCTAGATTTCCCCGGCCATACCGGCCGGGGAACAACTGTGTTCACGGCCAGTGAACACCGACCCAGATTGGATCTGACGTGAAGGTTCAGCCGAGCGTCAAGAAGATCTGCGAGAAGTGCAAGGTGATCCGCCGCAACGGACGGGTCATGGTGATCTGCGACAACCTGCGCCACAAGCAGCGTCAGGGCTGATTTCGGCCGGAAGGCCGAGCTCGCCGGGAGCAATCCCGGTCGCTCACCAGCCAAGCACCGAACGCAGTTCGGATTGGCAACACAAGAAGACCTCCCAGCGCCAGTCGCCGTTGTCGAGCCCCGCGAGGGGCGGATGGCGGCCCACCCCCGGTACGGAGGCCGGGGCCCCGGACGAGGGGACGGACAGGGAGCAGACCTCCGAACAGAAAAGGAATCGCCACCATGGCACGTCTGATGGGCGTCGACCTCCCGCGCGAAAAGCGCATGGAGATCGCGCTGACCTACATCTTCGGCATCGGCCGTACCCGCGCCAAGGAGATCCTGGAAGCCACCGGCGTCAGCGCCGACCTGCGCTCGAAGGACCTCAGTGACGACGACCTGACCAAGCTCCGCGACTACATCGAGTCGCAGGACTTCAAGGTCGAGGGCGACCTGCGCCGCGAGGTGCAGGCCGATATCCGTCGCAAGATCGAGATCCAGTGCTACCAGGGCATCCGCCACCGCCGCGGCCTGCCCGTGCGTGGCCAGCGGACCAAGACCAACGCTCGCACGCGCAAGGGTCCGAAGAAGACCGTCGCCGGCAAGAAGAAGTAGGGATAGCGCATGCCTCCGAAGAGCCGGGCCGCTGGCCCGAAGAAGACTCAGAAGTCGCGTCGCCGGGACAAGAAGAACGTCCCCCACGGCAACGCGCACATCAAGAGCACGTTCAACAACACCATCGTGTCCATCACCGACCCGCAGGGCAACGTCATCTCCTGGGCGTCGTCCGGCCACGTCGGTTTCAAGGGCTCGCGTAAGTCCACCCCGTTCGCCGCGCAGCTCGCTGCCGAGAACGCTGCCCGCAAGGCGCAGGAGCACGGCGTCAAGAAGGTCGACGTGTTCGTGAAGGGCCCGGGTTCGGGCCGCGAGACCGCGATCCGTTCCCTCCAGGCCGCCGGCCTCGAGGTCGGCACGATCTCCGATGTCACCCCGCAGCCGCACAACGGCTGCCGTCCGCCCAAGCGGCGTCGCGTCTAGCGGGAAAGGAAGAGTAGAAAATGGCTCGTTACACCGGCCCTATCACCCGCAAGTCGCGTCGTCTGCGTGTCGACCTCGTCGGAGGCGACCAGGCGTTCGAGCGTCGTCCTTACCCGCCCGGCCAGCACGGCCGCGCGCGGATCAAGGAGTCCGAGTACCTGATGCAGCTGCAGGAGAAGCAGAAGGCTCGCTTCTCCTACGGCGTCATGGAGAAGCAGTTCCGCCGCTACTACGAAGAGGCGAACCGCCAGAAGGGCAAGACCGGCGACAACCTGCTGCGTCTGCTCGAGTCGCGGCTCGACAACGTCGTGTACCGCGCCGGTCTGGCCCGCACCCGTCGTCAGGCTCGTCAGCTCGTGTCGCACGGCCACTTCACCGTCAACGGTGTGAAGGTCGACGTGCCGTCGTTCCAGGTCTCCCAGTACGACATCATCGATGTCAAGGAGAAGTCGGCCGGCTACCTGCCGTTCCAGATCGCGCGTGAGACCTACGGCGAGCGCCCGGTTCCGGGCTGGCTGCAGGTCGTCCCGGGCCGACTGCGGATTCTGGTGCACCAGCTCCCCGAGCGTGCGCAGATCGATGTTCCGCTGCAGGAACAGCTGATCGTCGAGTTCTACTCGAAGTAGGCGCTCACCGCGCCGCTGGTGGGGGACCGCCGAAAAACGGTCCCCCGCAATCCATGTCGTGAGCGTCAAATAGCGGGCGCTCTTGAAGGAGGAACAGTCCATGCTGATTTCACAGCGACCGACGCTGACCGAAGAGGTCGTTTCCGAGAATCGCTCCCGGTTCACCATCGAACCGCTGGAGCCGGGCTTCGGCTACACCCTCGGCAACTCGCTGCGCCGCACCCTGCTCTCGAGCATCCCGGGTGCCGCGGTCACCAGCATCCGCATCGACGGCGTGCTGCACGAGTTCACCACGGTTCCGGGCGTGAAGGAAGATGTCACCGACATCATCCTGAACCTCAAGGGCCTCGTGGTGTCGTCCGAAGAGGACGAGCCGGTCACCATGTACGTGCGCAAGCAGGGCCCGGGCACCGTCACCGCCGGTGACATCGTGCCGCCGGCCGGTGTGACCGTCCACAACCCGGACATGCACATCGCCACCCTGAACGACAAGGGCAAGCTGGAGATCGAGCTCGTGGTCGAGCGCGGTCGCGGCTACGTCCCTGCCGTGCAGAACAAGGCCTCGGGCGCGGAAATCGGCCGGATTCCGGTGGATTCGATCTACTCCCCGGTCCTGAAGGTGACCTACAAGGTCGAGGCGACTCGTGTCGAGCAGCGCACCGACTTCGACCGGCTCATCCTGGATGTCGAGACCAAGAACTCGATCTCCGCGCGGGATGCGCTGGCGTCGGCCGGTAAGACCCTGGTCGAGCTGTTCGGTCTGGCTCGTGAGCTCAACGTCGAGGCGGAAGGCATCGAGATCGGGCCCAGCCCGGCCGAGGCCGACCACATCGCGTCCTTCGGGCTGCCGATCGAGGATCTGGATCTGACCGTGCGGTCCTACAACTGCCTCAAGCGCGAGGGTGTGCACACCGTCGGCGAGCTGGTTGCCCGCACCGAATCCGATCTGCTGGACATCCGCAACTTCGGACAGAAGTCCATCGACGAGGTCAAGGTCAAGCTGCATTCGCTGGGCCTCTCGCTGAAGGACTCCCCGGCCTCCTTCGATCCGTCCAGCGTCGTCGGCTACGACGCCGCCAGCGGCACCTGGAGCGACAGCGGCTCGTTCAGCGACACCGACAGCGGCGAGCAGGACTACGCCGAAACCGAACAGCTCTAAGGCCGCGCGGGGTGTAGCGCCCCGAGCCGGCCTTCAACACAGGAGATTCCAACAATGCCCAAGCCCAAGAAGGGTGCCCGCTTCGGCGGGTCGGCGTCGCACCAGAAGGCGATCTACGCCAACCTGGCCACGGCGCTCTTCGAGCACGGTCGGATCACGACCACCGAGGCCAAGGCCAAGGCGCTGCGCCCCTACGCCGAGAAGCTCGTCACCAAGGCGAAGGCCGGCACCCTTGCCGACCGTCGCGAGGTCATGAAGGTGATCCGCCGCAAGGACATCGTGCACGCTCTCTTCGCGGAGATCGGCCCGTCCTTCGACGGTCGCGAGGGTGGCTACACCCGCATCATCAAGACCGTTCCCCGCAAGGGTGACAACGCGCCGATGGCGATCATCGAGCTGGTCCGGGAGAAGACCGTGACCAACGAGGCCGATCGCGCCCGCCGCGTTGCCGCTTCGCAGAAGAAGGTCGACGAGGCCAAGGTCGAGGAGAAGGCCGACGAGGCCGAGACCGAGGCCGTCGCCGAGGCTCCCGCGGAGGAGAAGAAGGAAGACTGACGTCTTCCTTCTTCCGAAGGGGATCGGGGGGGTAGGCCCCCCCCCCCCCGGTGTGCCCGGGGGGGGGGG
>NZ_JASCXP010000518.1:0-4375 GCF_030010695.1 Nocardia sp. CC201C | reverse complement strand
TGCAGCCGCAGCGCCATGCGGAAGGAGTCGATCGCGGCGTCGATCTCACCCTCGCCCAGAGCCAGCGCGCCGGTGAGCAGGTGGGCCGCGCCGCCGACCCAGATCTCCGTACTCGGGTCGTGGCCGTCGAGGATCTGCCGCAGTTCGACCGCCGCCCGTTCCGGTTCACCGAATTCGACGAGCAGCGCGAACGCCAGCGCCAGTCGGGCCCGGCGGCATGCGGTCGGATTCCCGTCGGCGGCCGTCGCCGCGATCAGACCGTCCAGGGCCTGTTCCAGGTCGACGGTGGCGTCACCGGCCAGCAGGGTCACCGCCACCGTGATCGCCAGATCCGCGGCCACCACCCGGTGTCGCGGGGTCGCGGCTGCCGCCAGCCGGTACAGCGCGGCGATATTGCGCCGCTCCAGTTCGAGGAAGCGCCGGGTGTCGTCCAGGTCGCGCAGCCGCTCCCCCGCCGCCACGGTCGCCGCCGACGGCAGCACCAGTCCCGGATGCCGTACCCGCAGCACGGTTTTCATGGTCGCCAGATAGTGATCGAGTAACCGCGCCAGCACATCGGTCTCATCGGACCGAGAGCCGTGGCCGAGTGCGAACATCCGCATGAGTTCGTGGTAGCGATAGCGCCCGCGCCCGATGGATTCGAGCATGCCGCGATCGACCAGTCCCTCGCACAACTCCTCGGCCTCGTCCACCGCGCATCCCAGCGCCACCGCGGCGGCGGCCAGCGGCAGCTCCGGCAGGCCGGTACCGGCCAGCAATCGGAAGGCACGCGCCGCCGCCGGTTCGAGCTGGTCGTATCCGGCCTGGAACACCGCGTCCAGGGCCAGTTCCCCGGCGCGGAAACAGCGCAGCCCGGCACGTTCCTCGGTCAGTCTCCGCGCCTCCGAGGCAATGGTCCAGGTGGGCCGGGCCGCCACGCGCGCGGCCACGATCCGGATCGCCAGGGGCAGCAGCCCGCACAGCTCGACCACCCGCCGGGACGCCTCGGGTTCGGCCGCCGCCCGGTCCACGCCGACGATCCGCGCGAACAGCTCCTCGGCCTCGTCGCGGGCGAGCACGCCCAGCGCGGTGGGCCGTGCCCCGGGCAGTGCGGTCAGGGGTCGCCGCGCCGTCACCAGCACCGCTGATCCGGGCGTTCCGGGCAGCAGCGGTGCGATCTGGGCTCCGTCGAAGGCATCGTCGAGCATCAGCAGCAGCCGCCGACCGCTCACCGTGGACCGGAACAGCGCCGCCCGCTCGTCCACTCCCGCCGGCATCTCCCAATCGGGCACGCCCAGGGCGCGCAGGAATCCGCCCAGCACCTGCCCCGGGTCGGCGGGCCGCGCGGCCGCGCCGTGCAGGTCCACATACAGCTGCCCGTCCGGGAAGCGGGCGCGCATCCGATGCGCCACATGCAGCGCGAGGGTGGTCTTGCCGACCCCGCCCATTCCGGACACGGCCGCGATGGGCAGGCTCAGATCGTCGCGCAGTTCATCGCAGAGCCGGTCCACAACCTCGTGCCGACCCGTGAAATCGGCGGTGTCGGGCGGCAATTGGGCGGGGGCGGGCAGCGGTGCGGGCGCACCGGCGGCCACGGCGGGCAGTTCGTCGGTGAGGATGCGCTGATGCAGCTCGATGAGCGCCGGTCCCGGTTCGATGCCCTGGTCGGCGACGAGCAGGCGCCGGATGCGCTGGTACTCCTCGAGTGCCTCGGTGCGGCGGCCCGCGCGGTAGAGCGCGGTCATCATGAGTCCGCGCAGCCGTTCACTGAGCGGATCGGCGGTGATCAGCCCTTCCAGATCGGTGATGGCGCGCGGATAGTCCTGTGCGGCCACGGCGAGTTCGACCCGGTCCTCGCACAGCACCCGGTGCAGGCGGCGCAGCCGGGCCCGTTCGGCCTCGGCCCACGGACCGGGCACCCCGGTGAGCGGATCGCCGCGCCACTGCCCGAGCGCGGCTTCCAGCACGGCTTCGGCGCGGTCCAGATCTCCGGCGATGCGCAGTTGCTCGACCTCGACCCGGAAGCGGTCGACCAGGTCGGTGTCGAGTTCGACGGCCCCGTCGAGTCGGTAGCCGCCGGTGCCGGAGGTCAATCGCACCGCGTGTGTCCCGGCGGCGAAACGCTTGCGCAGCGCCCAGGCGTAATTGCGCAGCGCGCCCAGCGCGGACGGCGGTCGCCGCTCACCCCAGATGCCGTCCACCAGTTCCTCGACCGAGACGGTGCGTCCGCGCGCCCCGGCCAGAATGAGCAGGGCGGCCTGCTGTTTGGGCGGCATGGCGGCCGTTGGCACGCCCTCGTGACTCAGCTCGACCGGTCCGAGTACCGACAGTCGCCATGTCATCGCAATTCCACCTCAATACCTACACTCCCGCGCCGACCGCCGGATGTGGCGCTCGTCACGGTGAGCCACCGCTCGTCGTGATCGTTGCACGACCACGGTGGTTATTACCAGCCGAACCGGGATGTGGTCGGCGGGTGCCCGGAATTCGGGCGGATCAGACGCTGCGATCGGTGGCCAGCACCGCCCGCACATCGTCCGGGTCGCCGGACATGCTCAGCCGCACCTCATCGCGTCCGAAGGCATGCAACAGCAGTTCCGACGGCGGTCCGGTGAGCACCACCGTGCGGCCACCGGCGGTGTGCGCGGTGTGGCGGCGGCCGTCCGGGGTCGCGAGCACCACGGTCACCGGCGACTTGCGATACGCCATCTTGGCGACGGGACGCAACGCCTTCCACAGCCGGTCCTCGTCGTCGGGTGACATCTCCCGCGCCTCCCAGCTGGTGCCGGCGCGGCGGACGTCCTCGTGATGGACGAACATCTCGGTGAGATTGGCGACCGAGTCCACCAGCCGCAGCGGCGACCAGACGGGCGGGCCGGTGCGCACCTGTTCGAGCAGTTGCGGGAACGGCCGCCGCGCCACTGTGGATTGCACGCGTTCCAAATATCCGGCCAGGGGTTTCAGTAGGATTCCGGGCGCCGCATCCGGACGGCGCTCACGAACGATCAAGTGGGCGGCCAGATCCCGCACCGTCCAGTCGCCACAGAGGGTGGGGGCGTCCGGACCGGCGGCCGCCATGGTCTGCACCAGATGTTGCCGCTCGCGTTGGGCCATGCTCATACGCGCACCCTAATCGGACAAACAGCTCAGCAGAAGGGTCGGCCTTAAGGGAAACACCCGGCCGACGATAAGCGCTCCACATGATCATTACCGCATCACGGGCCCGGCGGTCCGGTACGCGAATCGTGCGGCGATCGCTCGTTTCCGCTGCTTCCGGGTTGGCGTCGGCCAATTCGGGTCGGTAGCTTGACTCCTCGGTCCATCGGGTCGTGGACCCATAAGCAAAGAAGGGCAACACCTTGAAGAAGATTGTCAGCGGCGCGGCCGCTGTGATCGCGGCGGCGGGTTCCCTGCTGGCCGTGACGGCGGCACCGGCGAACGCGGCGGGGTACAACTACGGTGCCATCGCGCTGTCCAGCTCCACGGGCAGCATCGGCTACTCCTATGATTACGCCTCGCGGGCGGCGGCGCAGGACGCCGCGCTGAGCGAATGCCGGGGGATGGATTGCAAGATCGTCGCACGCTTCGCCAACGGCTGCGGTGCGGTCGCCTACTCACGCCAGGGTTACTACACCTTCGGGGCGGCGGAATCCCGGAGCGCTGCGCGCAATCAGGCGCTGGACCGCAACCTCTCCGACGCGACCATCATCCACTGGAACTGCACCAGCGGTTACCGGCTCTGATCCTTCATTCCGATTCAGGGAGAATTTCGTTGAAACACACCATTTTCCGTGCCGCCGCCGCGGTGGCGGTGGCCGCCTCGGCCTTCGGTCTGGCGGCCTGCGGCTCCGGTGACGACACCGGTTCCGACGCGACCACCACCTCCGCCGCGCCCGCGGGCGAGTTCGAGGGCTCCACCGAGGACGAGGACAAGGTGACCGGCGCCGCGCCGTCCACCACGGAGGTCCCGAATCTGCCGAAGCCGACCGTGGCGGAGTTGAACGACAAGATCAACAAGGCATTCGATCCGTCCATCGACGCCAAGACCAAGATCAGCTGGATCGAGGACGCGGCCGTGGACCCGCAGCTGGTCGACAAACTGGTCGACGCCGCCAAGCAGAACAACGTCACCGTCGAGATCACCAACGTGCAGGATCCGGTCGACGGCAAGCTGAAGGCCGACGCCAATGTGACCATCGACGGCTCCCCGGTCGAGAACGCCACCGTCGCCTTCGTCGCCGAGGGCACCGAATGGAAGGTCGACCACGGCTTCGCGTGCAGCATCGTGAAGGCCGCCAAGCTGGATTCCGCCGCCTGCCAGGACAACTGAGTCCCGACGCCCCGGGGTGGTGTGACCACCCGGGGCGCATCTTGCGCGGACCGCCGGCCCGCCGCG
>NZ_JASCXP010000517.1:0-4385 GCF_030010695.1 Nocardia sp. CC201C | reverse complement strand
AGCCCGCCCCCGCCCCCCCGGGGGGCGGGGCCACTCCCGGTATCGGCGCACCGCTCCGGCGCGTGGGACTCAGTGCGCCAGTACGGGTTCCCCTTCGGCCGGGACCGGCACGGTATTCGGCATGATCATGCCGGTGATGACCGCGCCGACCAGGAAGATGCCCGCCGCCCACCAGAAGGTGGTGGTGTAGCTCTCCACGGCGGCCTGGGCCAGCACGCCGGGGTTGGGCGGCAGGTGATCGGCGACGTAGCCGTCGAAGGCGCTGGCCGCCAGCGTGCTCAGCAGGGCGGTGCCGATGGAGCCGCCGACCTGCTGGCTGGTGTTCACCATGGCCGAGGCGACGCCCGCATCGGTGTGGTGCACCCCGGCGGTGGCGCCGGCGAAGGCGGTGGACATGGCCGCACCGAGACCGACGCCCATGATGATCAGGCTCGGCAGGATGTGGCTGGCGTAGCCGGTGTCCACGCCGATCCGGGTGAGCAGCACCATGCCCAGGGTGGCGAGCAGGTAGCCGGACACCACCGTCACCCGCGGCCCGACCCGCGGCAGCACCAGCGACGGCACCGTGGTGGAGGAGATCACCATGCCCGCCACCATCGGCAGGAACGCCACGCCGGTCACGATCGGGGTGTACCCCAGCTGCTGCTGCATGTAGTAGGTGAGGAACAGGAACATGGCGAACATGCCGATGCCGATGGCGAATACGGTGAGGTAGGACGCCCCGCGGGTGCGGTCGGCGATGACCCGCAGCGGCAGCAGCGGATGCGCTACCCGCTGTTCGATCCAGAAGAACACCGCCAGCAGCACCGTGCCGCCGATCAGGAAGCCGAGCGTGGCGGAGTCGGTCCAGCCGTCGGATTCGGCCTTGGAGAAGCCGTAGACGATGGCGAACAGCGCCGCGGTCACGGTGATGGTGCCGGGAATGTCGAGTTTCGGCCGCTCCGCGGTGGTGACGTGCTTGGCCAGCAGCAGCACCGCGCCGATCAGCGCGACGGCCGCGAAGATCAGGTTCACGTACATGACCCAGCGCCAGGAGGCCCATTCGGTGAGTGCTCCGCCGAGCAGCAGACCGAGTGCGCCGCCCGCACCGGCGATGGCGCCGAAGATGCCGAATGCCTTGGCGCGTTCGCCCGGTTCGGTGAAGGTGACGGTCAACAGCGACAGCGCCGCCGGGGCCAGCAGCGCACCGAAGACGCCCTGGGCGACCCGGGAGGCGACCAGCATCTCGAAGTTGGCGGCCGCCCCGCCCACCGCGGAGGCGACGGCGAAGCCGACCAGGCCGACGATGAAGGTGGTGCGCCGACCGAACAGATCGGAGAGCCGTCCACCGAGCAGCAGCAGGCTGCCGAAGGCGAGCGCGTAGCCGGTGATCACCCACTGCCGGTCGGCGTTGGAGAAGCCGAGATCGGCCTGCGCCTCCGGTAGCGCGATATTCACCACGGTCGCGTCGAGCACGACCATGAGCTGGGCGACACCGAGTACCGCGAGCACCCACCAGCGCAGGGCGTGGGAGCCGCGTCGACCGGTCGGCGGAGCCGGTTTCGCTATGTCGATGGTGGAAGTCATGCGGTGTCCTCGTCCCGTACACTTAGTGGAGGAAGGCCCTCCGGTTTCCTGTCAGAAGTTACCATCAAAACGGAGAGATAGCCTCCACTTAATCCCGAAGGTTGCTAGCATATGGGTGTGAATCACGCCACCACCACGGCCGCAGCGGCCGCGACGACCCCCTCGGGTCGTCCCGCCACGGGACAGCCCACCCGTCGCCTGCGCGCCGACGCCGCCCGCAATCAGCAGCGGATCATCGCCGCCGCGCGCGAGCTGTTCGCCGAGCACGGACTCGAGATCACCCTCGACGACGTCGCCGACAAGGCGGGAGTCGGTGTGGGCACCGTGTACCGCCGCTTCGCCAACAAGCAGGAACTGATCTCGGAGGTGTTCGACCAGAACGTCAACGAGTTCGCCGCGGCGGTGGAAACCGCCCTGCACCATCCCGACCCGTGGACGGGCCTGGTGGATCTGTTCGAGTACGCCTGCCGCCACATGGCCACCAATCGCGGCCTGAGCGAGGTGCTGCTCGAGATGAAGGACAGCATGGAGCGCTTCGAGTGCATGCGCGACCGCGTCCGGCCCGGCATGTTCCAGGTGGTACAGCGCGCCAAGGACGCCGGAGCGCTGCGGCCCGAGATCGAGTCCGGCGACTTCTTCGCGATGGTCAATATGGTCGACGCGGTCGCGGGTTTCGCCCGACCGGTCAACCCGGACGTCTGGCGGCGCTACATGGCGCTGATCCTCAACGGCGTGCGCGGCGACGCGGTCCCCCGCATCCCCCTCGACGTGCCACCGCTCACCGAGGAGGAGGTGGAGCGGGGCAAGGCGGCCATGTGCATGAACCGGAAACGGTAGCGCCGATCACATGTCCGGTTTAGAGTTGGACGCATGACCAACTCTTGGGTGAACTGGGCCGGGGATCAGAGCTGTACTCCGGCAGCCATCGCCGAACCGGGCTCGCCCGAGGAAGTCGCCGCCCTGCTCGCGCGAGCGGAGGCCGCCGGACATACCGTCCGAGTGGCCGGATCGGGCCACTCGTTCACCGACACCGTCTGCACCGACGGCACGCTCATGCGGCTGTCGAAGATGAACCGGATCCATTCGGTGGACCGCTCCAGCGGACTCGTGCGCGTCGACGCGGGCCTGACGCTCAATGCCGCCAGCAATTCCCTGCACCCGCTCGGCCTGGCATTCCCCAATCTGGGTGATATCGACGTGCAGACCATCGCGGGCGCGACCGCGACCGGCACGCACGGCACCGGGGCCAAACTCCAGAACCTCTCCGCCGCCCTGCATTCGGTCGAGATGGTGCTGGCCGACGGCAGCCGGGTGGAGCTGAACGAGCAGACCGACCCGGACGGCTGGCGCGCGGCACGGGTGAACATCGGCGCACTCGGCGTGGTCACCGCGGTGACGCTGCAGATGGTGCCCTCCTTCGTCCTCGAGGGCATCGAACGGCCACTCCCGCTCGAGGACGTACTGGCCGATCTGGATTCCCACGTGGACGGCAACGAGCACTTCGAGTTCTACATGTTCGCCCACAGCGACATCGCCATGACCAAGCGCAACAACACCGTGCAGCTGCCGGAGCAGCCGCGCGGGCGGGCCGTCGAATGGTTCTCCGACATCCTGATCAACAACCACGTGTTCGACGCCCTGTGCCGCCTCACCCGCCGCACCCCCGCGTTCATCCCCCGGGTGCAGCAGTTCTCGGCGCTGGCGGGTAGCTATCGACGCCAGGTGGAACGCTCCTACCGGGTGTTCGCCAGCCCGCGGCTGTTCCGCTTCACCGAGATGGAGTACGCCGTCGCGCGCGAACACTCCGTGGACGCCATTCGTGAGATCAAGGAGGTGGCCAAGCGGTTCGACACCGTCATGCCCATCGAGGTGCGGTGGGTCGCGCCCGACGACGCCTTCCTCTCCCCCGCAGGGGGGCGTGCCACCTGCTATATCGCGGTGCACCAGTACGCCGGGATGGAGTACGAGCCGTACTTCCGGGCGTGCGAGGCGGTTTTCGACCGGTATGGCGGTCGTCCGCACTGGGGTAAGCGGCACTTCCAGACGGCGGCGACCCTGGCCGAGCGGTATCCGGAGTGGGAGCGGTTCGCGGCGGTGCGCCGGCGCTTCGATCCGAACGGCCGTTTCGCCAATCCGTACCTCGATCGGGTACTCGGCCCGATACGCTGACCTGCGACAACTCCCGTTCCCGCCCGGTCGGTTCCGGATAGTTCCGGACCGACCGGGCTTTTTCATGTGGAACGGGCGTAGGATCATTAGCTGAAAGATCGCTCGTCGAAGTACCCCGAACCAGCGCGCCCGGTCCGGGCGTGCCACACCTACGGAGGTTTCGATGTCGCTCATGGACAAGGCCAAGGAGGCCGCGCAGAAGGCCAAGGAGCAGGCCGACCGCATGGGGAACAAGATCGAGGATCAGGCCGACGAGTTCGAATCCAAGTTCCACGAGGCGACCGGCGACGCCAAGCGCCGGGCAGACGAGGCGCGGGACAAGGCCGAAGGCGCCATGCGCGACGCCAAGGACAAGCTCGGCGGCGGGCGGTAGGCGGGAGAGCACGCGTGACCGACGAGGACAACAATCTCACCGCGACATCCGACGAACTCGCCGAGAACATCAGCGATACCGCTGGCGAGTGGGCCGAACGCGCCGGGGACGCGGCGGGGCAACTGGCCGAGAAGGCCAGCAGCGCCGCCGCCGAACTGGCCGACCGCGCTCAGACGGCCGCGGCCGAATTCGCGGATATGGCCAAGGCATTGGCCGACAGACTCGCGGGTGAGGACATCCAGAAATCGCTCGAACAGGCTCGTGCGAATCTCGAGGG
>NZ_JASCXP010000516.1:0-4385 GCF_030010695.1 Nocardia sp. CC201C | reverse complement strand
CGGGCTCCTGGAAGCGCACGCCGACGCGTCGGTGCCGTCGCTGCCGCAGCAGGTCTTCCAATTCACCCGCCCGGACGGCTCCACCGGCGCCGAGGTCTGGCTCGACCACGCCCGGTTCGGCACCGCATTCGCTGCCGACGTCGACGCCGCCACCGCCGCCTACCTGGCGATCTCGCAGCGCCCGGTCGCCGCCGAGGCGTTCGGCGAGGCGGCCACGGCCGCGGGCTGGAAGACCGTCCCGTCCTGGGCACTGGTCGCGACCAAGGACCACGCCATCGCGCCGAGCCTGGAAAGGTTCATGGCCGAACGCGCCGGCGCCACCGTCACCGAGGTCGATTCCTCGCACGCGGTCATGCTCAGCCACCCCGACGCCGTCGCCGACCTTGTCGAGCAGGCCCACCGAGGCACCCGCTGACCGTCCGGGTCTGCGGTGGTGGGCGGGCATCGGCGTCGCTGCCCGCCCACCGGCACCCTTCCCTCTCCATCCACGGCACCGCCATCGCGCGCCGGTAATCACCAAGGGGCACACATGGATTCGTTCGACATCGCCGTGCTGGGGCTGCGCACCGGACTCGGCGCGATGCTGATCGCGCACGGCTGTCACAAGATCTTTCTCGGTGGGCGGCTGGCCGGGACCGCGGCCTGGTTCGAGAGTCTTGGGATGACACCCGGTCCGCTGCACGCGCGGACGGCCGCCGCCACCGAGGTCGGCGCCGGGCTCGCCCTCGCGGCTGGATTCCTCACCGCCCCCGCCGCGTCGGCGTTCGTGGCGCTGATGCTGGTCGCCGTCGTCACCGTGCACCGCCGCAATGGGTTCTACGTCATGGACTCCGGCTGGGAATACAACTTCCTGATCGCCTTGGCCGCCGTCGCTGTCGCCACCCTCGGTGCGGGTCGCGTCAGCGCCGAACAACTGCTGTTCGGCCACCCGGTGCTCACCGGCTGGACCGGGCTCGCCCTGGCTCTGGTGGGCGGGCTCGCCGCCGGGACCGCGCAACTGCTGGTGTTCTACCGGCCCACCCCCGCGCCGACGGAGTGACCGCGCCGGACCACCGTGCGACAACAGGATGCGGCAAGGAACCGCCGCTGTGACGATCGAGATGAAGAACGCACGTCGCCTGCCGTGCCGCCGCCGCACACATCCTGAGGGTTACAGTCCAGTCTTGTAACGCAACGTCGTAGCGAAAGGGAGGCCATGACCCGCCCGCACACCGAACCCGGCAACCAGCCACGGGCCGAAAGGTCCGGCTCGCGCGGCGGGCGACCCCGGGATCCCGCCGTCGACGAGGCCATCCTCGTCGCGACACGTCGCCGCTTGGTCACCGACGGCTACACCCGCATGGCGCTCGGCGACATCGCCGCCGACGCCGGTGTCACCCGCCCCACCCTCTACCGGCGTTGGCCGGGCAAACTCGAACTCGTCATCGACGCCCTCGACTACGGGCTACGCGCCCAAACCGCCGTCACCCCACCATGTCCCATCGACGAGCTGACCCCGCGCGAGGCGTTCACCGAAGCCATACGCCGTGTCGACCCCTGCTACCACAACCCCGACGCCATCGTCCTGCAGGGCGGATTCATCAGCGAAGCCGACCGTGTCCCGGAACTCCTCAACCACCTCGTGACACGCGCCGTCGAACCCCGCGTCTCCCAAGTCGAACAGGTCCTGGCGCAGCTGGTCGCCCGTGGCGCGGTGCGGCCTGACATCGACTCCCACACCGTCGCCACCATGGTTTTCGGCGCCTACTTCGGGGCGTTCCTGCGCGGCGAGGACGCCACTACCCGCGCCGGACTCGCCGACAAAATCACCGCCACCCTGTGGCCCGCCCTCAGCACCGACACCCAGCACTGACCAGGACTCATCGCCCGCACGTCGACCTCGACGTCGATCCGTTCCATGATCATGTGGGAGAGTCGCGGTCGTCCCGAAGGCCACGGCCTGATCCGCTCCGCCGATCTACCGAACCGCGTTCGGGGCAATCGGTGGCCGTCCGGGACCGTCTTCCGGCTGGGTACACGGTCGACGGCGAGCACGGTCAGTTCACAGGCACGATGTGGTGGCCGATGAGGTCGTCCAGCGGTCGCCGGCCTCGCTTCGGTTCGGGGGTTCGGCGACGCCGACCGCCAGCCGGTATCGCCGACCCCGAGGCCGTCGACCACACCGGCGGTCGACTCGACGAAGCCGCCGCGACTCGGCTGAGCAACGTCAGGTCGTCGCCGGTTGGCCCGGTAGCGTAGTAGGGCAATCACGGTGGTGTACTGCGTTTTTCGACCTTGCTGCGGTATGACCATGCAATTGGGGGCGTAACCGGCGGCCTTCCCGGACCGACACCCGAGTGGGGACGAAAAATCGGGAGGAAATGTAATGAACAAACTCATCGGTACGGGGCTGGCGGCATTCTTGGTGGCCGGTGCGGTCGCGGGCTGCGAGGACGCCACGACACCGCCCGGGCCCGGCTCGCCGGCACCCGGCCCCTCGGAGCCGGGCACGGTGACCGGGACCGCCGCGCCGACGATCACGTCGCGGCCGGACCAGCCGCCGGTGACGACCAGTCCGCCGGCCGACGGCATTCCGGCTACCGCTGGCAACGGTCTGTGCCTCGATCCGGGCTCGGATGTGGTCGGCGCGGCGATCGGCTCGCTCGGGCCGTCGGTGGGCGGCGATCCGTACAGTGTAGACAGCTCTACCGATGCGGCGATCGGCTCCTGCCCGGAGTTGCTCTGGGTGCTGGCGACGACGCCAGGGGGCACGGCCAGTTCGCCGTACCACGTACTGTTCTTCAACCACGACGGCTACCTCGGCACCGCGACGTCCAAGGCCACGTCGTACACGAGCGTCGTCGGCTCCTCCGACCGCGCCGTGCAGGTGCAATACCGCTGGCTGAAGGGTGACGACGCCAACTGCTGCCCGTCCGGCGGTCCGGCTGTCATCACCTTCACGCTCGGCTCGGACGGCGCCACGGTCACTCCGAACCCGTCGATTCCGGACGAGGTTGCCAATCCGAGCGCTCCTCGGTAGCGGTTCTCGCAGGCCGTACGACCAGGTGGCCGTGCCACTCGACGGGCTCTCCGAGCGCGGGCGAGTGGCACGGTCGTTATCGGGACGGAATTGTGTCGACTACCTGTACTTCAGATCTCTGATCTCCTGCATGAGCCGCCCGGCGATGAAGAGGTTGCCGTCGGAATCCAATACGGCGATGATCTTCTTCGTACTGCCGTGGTGGGTAGTGAAGAAGATCTTGTCGGCTTCCTGGCTGGTGCTGTAATTGGTGTTGACCGAGAGTTCGATGCTCACTGGAGAGCTGATGAGAACGTCCTTCTTCGGTGATTCCGGGTAGCATTGGTTCTGCCGCAGCCGGATTCGGCCGTGTGTGTCCCCTTCGTTCCAGTCGGTCGCCAGGCCCAGGTCGATATCGGGCATGCTGATCACCTTCCTTGCCTCCCCGAGGCGTATCCCCGGGAGCTGTGGCGAAGCTCCGTTGCTTCAGGGCTTCGCGGACCGCGCCGATTGCGGTCCGCAGGTGCCGCGCAGCGTGCTGCGGAATTCGGGTCCCGGTAGGTGTCGAGCCGAAGGCGAGTGCCATGCTCGAAATATCGCGCTGCAATGAAGTATAGATAGTGAGCGTGCGGAAGCATGGTCGTTTCGAAAGCTCATTCGCGGTGAATTCCCTTGTGGGAGAGATGATATAGCCGTAAATATCCGACCGGTCCCGTTGTTGCGACTGCCGTGGGCGCGTCAGGTCGACAACCACGGCACCCCCGCGCGCAACAGCACATTGGCGTAGGGCTGTGCCTCGCCGGTGCGAACCACGAAGCGGCACTGGGCGATACGGGCCTTGAACTCGGCGTGGTCGAGGAGCTTCGCCTGTAGGCGGGTGGTGAGCAGGGTGGCGGTGTCGGGGTTGTGGACGGTGACGTCGCTACTGCCCCAGGCCGCCTCCACGGTGACCTCACTCAGGATGAGGTCGAGTATCGGCTCGAAGCGGGGGAGGCCGTAGCTGATTCCGAGGTCGATGACCGGGATGTCGGCGGGGACGGGGAGGCCGGAGTCGCTGACGGCGAACAGATCGGTGTGACGTAGCGAGGTGAGAGCCGACAGTAGGTCAGCATGGATGATTCCGGTGGATCGCACGATCGAAATCCTTTGCGGGGCTGGAGTGATCAGGGCAGCTGGGCGGCCGGGGGGACGGTGCCGAGGGCGGCGATGATCTGCTCGTGGCTGGGGTAGGCGGTATGAGTGCCGGGGGACTGGACCGCGAGCGCGGCGGCGGCGGTCGCGACGGCCACCCCGGCGGGCAGATCGTCGCCGCGTGCGAGCGCGGTGGCCAGTGCGCCGACGAAGGCGTCCCCGGCTCCGGTGGAATCGGTGGCGTCGATTCGTGGAG
>NZ_JASCXP010000515.1:0-4400 GCF_030010695.1 Nocardia sp. CC201C | reverse complement strand
CGGTGGATGGCCAGCGGCATGGTCAGCCTGCGAGCGTCCACGAAGACGCCATTGGTGCTGCCGTTGTCGGTGAGCACCCAGGCGCCACCCTGAAACGACAGGGTGGCGTGTACGCGCGACACGAGAGGGCTGTCCACGAACAGCGCCACCTCGGGTGCCCGTCCCATGGTGACCTGTTGACTCGCGTCGAAGACCCGATCGGTTCCTTCATGACGCACGGTGATCTGCTGCGCCCCCGGTAAAGACATGCTGCGGATACTATTCGATTGCCCGGACTTCGGCGGAGCCCCGAGCGGCAAGCTGTCTACCCTCGGGCGGGAACTGGTCGGCTGGCAAGGGAGTGGATGTGTCGATGCGCCGTACGACCGGCCGATCCTCGCGACGGATCGAACCGGGCGGCCGGACAGCGGCGGCCCTGGCCGTGTTCACTCTGGTGGCCGCGCTGCTGGCCGGATGCACATTCACCGTCGAGGGTCGGGCCGTATCCATCTACGACGATCCGTTCCAGGTGGCCGGTCTGCCCACCACCAGCGGACCCAACGGCCCCCGCGCGGGCGTGCCCGACTCGGCCCTCACCGCCACCAACTCCGACGGCGGCGCCATCGACACACTGGTCCTCAATGCCCTGGAAGATATCCAGACCTATTGGCAGCAGGAGTATCCGAAGGAGTTCGGCAACGAATTCACGCCGGTGAACACCTTCGTGTCGTGGAGCGCGCGCACCCCGCGCGCCCAGGCGGTGCGCTTCTGCGACGAGACCACCTACCGCCTGGTCAATGCCGCGTACTGCCGCCTCGACAATTCCATCGGCTGGGACCGCGCGGTGCTGCTGCCGACCATGCAGGACACCTTCGGACAGATGTCGGTGGTGATGGTGATGGCCCACGAGTACGGCCACGCCATCCAGACCATGGCCAAGCTGCTCGGCCGCAAGGATCCGGTGATCGTCAAGGAACAGCAGGCGGACTGCTTCGCGGGGGCGTTCATCCGGCATGTGGCCGAAGGCAAGTCGAAGCACTTCACCATCAACACCTCCGACGGGTTGAATTCGGTGCTGGCCGCCACCGTGGCCATCCGCGATTCCGATCCGGAAGATCCGGAGAGCGTGCACGGTTCGGCCTTCGAACGCGTCACGGCGGTGCAGATCGGCTTCACCGACGGGGCCAGGAGCTGCAAGGCCATCGATATGGCCGAGATCGAGAGCCGACGCGGAAAGCTGCCGCAGGACTTCGGCGATGACGCCAACCGCGGCGAATCCGAAATCGGCCAGGGCACTCTCACCGAACTGGCGAAGGCCATGGCGGCCATCATGCCGATCGCGGACGAGCCCAAGTACGACTACGACACCGCGAATCTCGACTGCCGCGACGGCGCCGACACCGTGCCGGTGACCTACTGCCCGGCCACCAACACCATCGGCACCGACCTGTCCGCGCTCGCCGATCGCGGCGCGGCCGATGCCGAAGAGCAGGACGGACTTCCGGTCAAGGTGACCGGCGACTACAACGCGTACGTGGTCTTCATCTCCCGCTACGCACTGGCCGTACAGCACGCCGCCGGTCAACGGCTCACCGGCGCGAAGACCGGCCTGCGGGCCGCCTGCCTGGCCGGAGTGATCACGGCGGAACTGGCCGATCCGGATACGCGAACCCAGGCGAGCATCACACTCTCCCCCGGCGATCTGGACGAGGCGGTCTCCGGTCTGCTCACCGACGGCCTGGCGGCCAGCGATACCGAGGGCAAGACCGTGCCGAGCGGATTCTCCCGGGTGGACGCGTTCCGCGCCGGAGTGCTCGGCAGCCGCAACACCTGCGACGCGCGCTACAGCTAGCGGCGGTCGCGCTGTCGCGACGTATCACCCCGGCTACCCGAAGGGCGGCGGCGCGACGGGTTCCAGGCGCAGTACGCGGTTGCCGAGCAGCACCTCCGCTCCGTAGGTCAGCGCCATGGGCTGGTGGGGTTGCAGCCGCACCCAGTCGTGGTAGCCGGGCAGGCGGACGCGGGTGCCGTTGGTGGAGCCGTGGTCGACCACCGTGACATCCCAGTTCACCAAACGGATTTCGGCGTGCGCGCGGGACATTCCTCCCGAGGCGTCGTCGACGCGCAGCGGCACCAGGCCCGCCCGGGCCGCCTCGGACTGCTCCGGATCGCGTCCCACCACCGCATCCGCCGTGAGCATGTAGGTCATGCCGTCGTCGAGCAGCAGCATGCCCAGCGGCGGACGGATCACCTCGGCCAGCGGCTGGGTCTGGTCCACCGGCATCCCGCACACACTGCAGAACGCCGACCGCGGATCACTGGGATGCGCACGCGCGCATCTGAATCCGAGCACCTTCACGGTGAGCGCCGTGGCCTTGGCGGTGGCATCCAGGCGGCGCTGCAGATCCGGGTCCGGTGTGGGCGCGGGATTGGTGCCGCCCAGCTCGGTCGGGGCGCGGTGCGGGTCGAAGTCACCGGTATCGGCCGAATCCGATTGCGCCCCGGCAGGACCGGTGCGCGGCACGGGCTGTGAGCCCGCGCCGAGGCTCGCATTCGAGCCGTGACCGCCGACCGCATCGGAATCCGGGGCGGTGTGCGCACCCGACTGCGGCGACACACCCTCGGCGACCTCGAACTCGGCGGGCAGTCGGGTCGAGGTGCGGGTCGGCGTGAGATCCGGATCGTATTCCGGCACAGCGCGATCGGTGATCGGATCGAAGGCGGCCGTCGGTGGCGGCGCGGCATGCCGACCCCGGGGCGACTCACCCGGCTCCGGGGCACTGTGCCGCCCGCCGCCGGAGAATTCCACCCCGTGCGACGGGATAGCCCGCCGACGCACCGGCAGCGGTTCGCCCTCGAACCACACCACCGCGCCACCGGCCTGCGCGACACCCTCGACGAGTGAGCCGACACCTCGCTGCGGCAGTTCCGGCACCCGCCCTCGGCCGTCGTCGATGTAGAGCGCCGCGGCCAGCGCCGGATGCTCGGCGACCCGGTCCACGGTGAAGGCGGCGTCACTACCCCGGTCGTACTCGACCGACTGTCCGGCCAGCACCGCGGTCACCGCACCGTGCAGGAAGACGGCCACACCGCCGGTGTCGGCGGCCGACAGTATCCCGAAGTCCACGGACTGTCCCGGCGAAATCCGCTCGGCCTCCTTCATGAGCCACCGGGTGGCCTGCCGCGCGACCAGCCGTCCGGGACCGTCGGGAGCCTCCTCGGTGGCCTCCGCGACCAGATCACCCAGCGCCCGGGCGGCGACGGCGGCCCGGGATTCGGATGTGAGCCTGCCGCTCTCCCGATGCGCCACGAGAATGACGGCACCCGCCACGCGGGTGAGCACATGACTGCCCGCGACCACCTCGACCTGCCGATCCATCACAGGAATCGGCCCCGGAACGACGGGCGGCGGGCGAGGTTCAGCACAGCATCAGGTTACGTGGCCGCCCACTGTCGCGTTCGGACCGGATTTCTTCGCCGAGCCTCTTCGCGAAGCCGTCCAGTATGCTCGCCGAGAGCATCGAAGGCCCCCAGTCGACCAGGAGTTCGCGAGTTATGGCGATGAGCCCCGGCACCATCGTCGGCGGATACCGGATCGAACGGGTGCTCGGCTCCGGCGGCATGGGCACCGTCTACCTGGCCAAACATCCGCAACTGCCGCGCATGGACGCGCTCAAGGTACTCAGCGCCGATCTGTCACGTGACCGCGAGTTCCGTGGCCGTTTCGAACGCGAGGCGAATATCGCCGCGGGACTGGACCATCCGAATATCGTGACGATCCACAATCGCGGCGAGGAGAACGGCCAGCTGTGGATCGCCATGCAGTACGTGGAGGGCACCGATGCCTCCGCGGAGCAGAAGCGCGATCCACACGGCATGACCCCGCTGCGGGCGCTCAATATCATCGCCCAGGTGGGGCGCGGCCTGGACTACGCGCATCGCAACAGCCTGCTGCATCGCGACGTCAAACCCGCCAACTTCCTGCTCTCCACGGCCGGTGGGGACGAGGAGGAGCGCGCCCTGCTGGCTGATTTCGGTGTCGCCAAGTCCACCGAGGACACCATCGAACTCACCCAGACCGGCAGTTTCGTCGCCACCATCGCCTACGCGCCGCCGGAGCAGCTGGCCGGACAGCCGCTCGACCATCGCGCCGACATCTACAGTCTGGGCTGTTCCTTCTACAAGCTGCTCACGGGTCAGAACCCGTATCCGGCAACGCAACCCGCACTGGTCATGATGGGCCACCTGCACGAGCCGCCGCCGCGTGCCACGGCCGTGAACCCGCATCTGCCGGAGGCCATCGACCAGGTGATCGCCCGAGCGCTGGCCAAGAATCCGGCGCACCGCTTCGGCAGCTGCCGTGAACTCGCCGACGCGGCGGCCGAGGCCCTCACCCCCGGCTACCGACCGGTCCGCACCAC
>NZ_JASCXP010000514.1:0-4442 GCF_030010695.1 Nocardia sp. CC201C | reverse complement strand
GTGCCGCCGCTGGTCGCGCCCACCCCCCCCCACCGGCGGCGCGGGCGCGTCCGCCACGAAGGTGCCCGCGCGCCCCCGGGCCACGATCGCGCCCGCCGCCGCCAGCGCCCGCCACGCCTGGGTGACGGTGGCCGGGGAGACCTTCAGCTCCCGCGCCACCTCGCGCACGGTGGGCAGCCGGGTGCCGGGCGACAGCGCGCCGGAGCGGATGCGGCCGCCGACGGTGGCGGCGATACCGGCGGCGGTGCGGTCGTGGACGCCCGCGAACAACCCGTCGCCAGCCGGGTCGGGTGCGGTCGTGTCGAGCGGGCCGAGTTCGGTTGTCACAGCGTCATTCTGCGATGGCGACCCGTGCGCGAACACGGCCACCCCGAGGATTTACGGTCACGAAACTGTTTCCGTCATTCTGTAACACAGCGGAATTGGTTCTCGGTGCAGTATCACAAAGCATGGCAATCGTTCGAGCAGCGCTGGTCCAGACCAACTGGACCGGCGACAAAGAGTCCATGATCAAGGCGCACGAGGACTACGCCCGGCAGGCCGCCGCGGCGGGAGCGAAGGTGATCTGCTTCCAGGAGTTGTTCTACGGGCCGTACTTCTGCCAGCTCCAGGACACCAAGTTCTACGACTACGCCGAATCGGTGCCCGGCCCCACGGTGGACCGGTTCGCGGCGCTGGCGGCCGAACTCGGCATGGTGATGGTGCTGCCGGTGTACGAGCAGGAGCAGCCCGGCCTGCTGTACAACACCGCGGCCGTCATCGACGCCGACGGCCGCTACCTCGGCAAATACCGCAAGCACCACATCCCGCACGTGAACGGGTTCTGGGAGAAGTTCTATTTCCGGCCGGGCAATCTGGGCTGGCCGGTCTTCGACACCGCCGTCGGCCGGGTGGGCGTGTACATCTGCTACGACCGGCACTTCCCCGAAGGCTGGCGGGCGCTGGGCCTGGCGGGCGCGGAGATCGTGTTCAATCCGTCGGCCACCTCCCGCGGGCTGTCCGGCTACCTGTGGAAGCTGGAGCAGCCCGCCTCCGCCGTCGCCAACGAGTACTTCGTCGGCGCGATCAACCGCGTCGGCATCGAGGCCGACTACGGTGACGACGACTTCTACGGCACCAGCTATTTCGTCGATCCCGAGGGCAAGTTCGTGGGCGAGGTGGCCTCCGACACCGCCCCGGAACTGGTGGTCCGCGATCTCGACCTGGACCTGATCAAGGTGGTGCGCGACCGCTGGGCCTTCTACCGCGACCGCCGCCCGGACGCCTACGGACCGCTGGTGCAGCCATGAACCGAATCCTCATCCAGGGCGGAACGGTGGTGTCGGCCACCGGTTCTCAGCCCCTCGACGTCCTGATCGACGGCGAAACCATCGTCGCCGTCCTGCAACCCGGCGCCACCGTCCTCGGCGACGTGGCGGCCAGCGCCCAGATCATCGACGCCACCGGGAAATACGTGATTCCCGGCGGCGTGGATGCGCACACCCACATGCAGCTGCCCTTCGGCGGCACCGAGGCATCCGACACCTTCGAGACCGGCACTCGGGCCGCGGCCTGGGGCGGCACCACCACCATCGTGGACTTCGCCGTCCAGAAACCCGGTGAGACGGTGCAGGACACCCTCGCGCTGTGGCACGACAAGGCGGCCGGGCGGTGCGCCGTCGACTACGGCTTCCACCAGATCGTCGGTGACGTGAACGCCGAATCCCTGAAGGGCATGGCGGAATTGGTGTCGGAGGGGGTGACCAGCTTCAAGCTGTTCATGGCCTATCCGGGCGTGTTCTACTCCGACGACGGCCGCATCCTGCGCGCCATGCAGCGCAGTGCCGAACTCGGCGCACTGCTCATGATGCACGCCGAGAACGGCATCGCCATCGACGTGCTGGTCGAACAGTCGCTCCAGCGCGGTGACACCGCACCGTACTTCCACGGCACCTCGCGGCCGTGGCAGCTGGAGGAGGAGGCCACCCACCGCGCCATCATGCTGGCCCAGGTCACCGGCGCACCGCTGTACGTGGTGCACGTGTCGGCCAAACAGGCTCTCGAGCAGATCGCCGCCGCACGCGGCAACGGACAGAACGTTTTCGGCGAGACCTGCCCGCAGTACCTGTACCTGTCGCTCGAGGAACAGTTGGGCGCACCGGGTTTCGAGGGTGCGAAATGGGTGTGCTCGACGCCGTTGCGGTCGCGGGCGGAGGGGCATCAGGACGAGCTGTGGCGCTATATCCGCACCGGTGACGTCACCTCGGTCGCCACCGACCACTGCCCGTTCTGCATGAAGGATCAGAAGGAACTCGGACTCGGCGACTTCTCCAAGATCCCCAACGGCATCGGCGGCGTCGAACACCGGATGGACCTGATGTTCCAGGGCGTCAAGGACGGTCGCATCTCCCTCGAGCGCTGGGTGGACGTCTGCTGCACCACCCCGGCCCGCATGTTCGGCATGTACCCGCGCAAGGGCGTCATCGCTCCGGGCGCGGACGCCGACATCGTGCTCTACGACCCGAACGGCCACACCAGCATCGGGGTGGGCAAGACCCACCACATGAACATGGACCATTCGGCCTACGAGGGTTTCGAGGTCGACGGCCATGTGGACACGGTGCTCTCGCGCGGCCGGGTGATCGTCGACAACGGCGACTATCTGGGCCGGGCGGGCCACGGCCGGTTCGTGAAACGCGAACTCTCCCAGAACCTCATCTGATCCGGAACGGAGTGTGCCCCATGGACATCGGTGTGGTACTGCAATGCACACCGCCCGCGTCACGAGTGGTGGAACTGGCGAGAATCGCGGAGACGCACGGCTTCTCGCACGTGTGGACCTTCGACTCGCATCTGCTGTGGCAGGAACCCTACGTCATCTACAGCCAGATCCTCGCCGCCACCCGCAAAGTCGTGGTCGGGCCGATGGTGACCAATCCGTCCACCCGGGACTGGACCGTCACCGCCTCGACCTTCGCCACGCTCAACGACATGTTCGGCAACCGCACCGTCTGCGGGATCGGGCGCGGCGACTCCGCCGTGCGCACCCTCGGCGGTAAGCCCGCCACCCTGGCGACCCTGCGCGAATCCATCGGCGTCATCCGGGAATTGGGCAACGGTCGCAGTGCCCGGGTGGGGGAGACCACGGTGCGGTTCCCGTGGGCGCACGCCTCCCGACTGCCGGTCTGGGTGGCCGGATACGGGCCGCGCGCACTGGATCTCACCGGCGAGGTGGCCGACGGGTTCATCCTGCAACTCGCCGATCCGGATATCACCGCCTGGACCGTCGCCCGGGTGCGCGCAGCCGCCGAACGCGCCGGACGTGATCCGAAGGAGGTGACCATCTGCGTGGCCGCGCCCGCCTACGTCACCGACGGATCGGAGGCGGCCATGAAACACGCTCGGGAGCAATGCCGTTGGTTCGGCGGCATGGTCGGCAACCATGTGGCCGACATCGTCGCCAAGTACGGCGCGGACAGTGAGGTGCCCGCCGCGCTCACCGAGTACATCGCCGGTCGCCAGGGCTACGACTACAACCAGCACGGGCGCGCCGGAAATACGCACGCCGACTTCGTGCCGGACGCCATCGTGGACCGATTCTGCCTGCTCGGCACCCCCGACGAGCACGTGGTGCGACTGCGGGAGCTGGAGGCGCTGGGCGTGGACCAGTTCGCCGTCTACCTCCAGCACGACGCCAAGACCGCCACCCTCGACGCCTACGGGGAGTCGATCGTGCCGCGGCTGGCGCAACCGATCGTGGCGACGGCGAGTACGACATGACCGCGCTACCGGAGGGCGGTCGCACCGCGGCGGCCGCCCAGCGAGTCGTGCGCCCACCGCGCCGGCGTGGGATCGGGACCGGCCGGTCGGCGAACGGATCACGCTGGGGCGTGGTGCTGTACCCGCTCGCCGCCTTCGTGCTGGTGGCCGCGGTCTGGGAATTGGTGAAGGCGATCGTGCCGGCCGACGGGGTGAGCATCGGCGAGCAGCGCGTGCTGCCGCGCACCACCGACGCGGCGCTGCCGCACACCTGGTCGGTGCTGACCGTGCTGGGGGAGCCCGACGGCTCCGGCACCGTGGGTGAAACCCTGTTGCGCACCGCCGGTTTCACCTTCGTCTTGGCGCTGCTGGCGCTGCTGCTCGGCACCGTGGTCGGCGTCGCGCTGGCTGTGCTCATGCAGCGCTTCGGCTGGGTGGAGCGCGGACTGCTGCCGTATGTGGTGCTGTCGCAGACGGTTCCGCTCATCGCACTGGCCCCGCTGGTCGCCGGGTGGGGCGGCAAGATCGCCATCGCCGGGCGGCCCTGGCAGCCCTGGATGAGCATTGTGGTCATCGCCGCCTACCTGGTGTTCTTCCCGGTCGCCGTCGGGATGCTGCGCGGCCTGCAATCGCCGTCGCGGGCGGCGGTGGAGCTGCTGCACAGCTATGCAGCGGGGTGGTGGGCGACCCTGCTGCGGCTGCGG
>NZ_JASCXP010000513.1:0-4445 GCF_030010695.1 Nocardia sp. CC201C | reverse complement strand
AGGGGTCGGGCCGTGGCCCGGGCTGGCTGCGGTCGAGGGGTCGGGCCGTGCCCCCGCGCTGGCTGCTGCCGAGGAGTTGGGCCGTGGCCCCGCGCTGGCTGCGGCCGAAGAGTTGGGCCGTGGCCCCGCGCTGGCTGCGGCCGAAGAGTCGGGCCGGGCTCCGCGCTGGCTGCTGGCGGAGAAAGTTGGGCCGTGACCGCGCTAGCTGCTGCCGAAGAGTCCGGGCAGGCCGTCGGCGCTGCCGGTGCCGCCGGGGGTGCCCGGCCCACCCGGATCCGGCTGGGAGGGGTCGCGCACCCAGACCTCGATGGTCTTGGTGCTGCCGCCCTGCGAGCAGGTGATCAGATGGCGGCCCGGGGTTGTCGGCGTCCAGCTCAGGTGTGCTTCGCCGACCGGCCACGGCACCTTGGGGCCACTGATGTCCTCGCCGTTGTCGGACCAGTAGACCAGCAGCCCGATCCCGGCCCCGCTGAGCTTCGCGCTCAGCTGGTACTCGGTGTCGATCACGTGGTCGCTGCCGGACACCGTGATCGAGTCGACGGTGGCGCTCGCCTGCGGTGCGGCGAAGACCGAGATGGTCGCCGCGGCCGCGAAACCCGCTATGCCCGTGCCGATTCGGCGCGAAAGAAGGCTCATGGGATATCCGTCCTCAATCCGTGGTGCCGCTGCTGCCGCTGCCGAGCGGTCCGCCGGGGCCGAAACCGCTTCCGGTGCTGGAACTTCCGGAGCCGATCGGAGCCTGCTGCACATCCACCGTCACGGACCGGTGGCTGCCGCCCTGTTCGACCGTGATGATGTGCTGCCCAGCGGTTTCCGGCTTCCAGGTGATGCTGGACTGCCCCGGCGGCCACGGCACCTTGGGCGCGCCGATGAATTCCCCGTTGTCGCTGAAGTAGACGAGCAGGCCCGCGGACGCGCCGCCGAGGGTCGCGGAGATGGTGTATTCACCGCCGACGCGGAAGGTCGATCCTTCGACCGTGACCGTCTCGACCGCGGCGCAGGCGGCGGGTGCCGTCAGAACGGCCACGGCCGCCGCGGCGGCGAATCCGGTGAGGCCGACGCCCGCGCGGGCGGCTCTCCGGGAGGTGTTGATGCGCATGGTGCTCTCCTGTGTGCGGCCCACGCAGGTGGGCTTCCGCACCGTAAGCGAACACCTCTGTGAAATGTGGGCGTTTCAGGAAAATTAGCAAGCAAGCGTCCGCTTGGTTGCTCGGATGCGGGCGGCACCCGGGGCAAACGCTCAGCGTCCGCCCGCGTGGCCGCGTCCCGCTCAGTCCTCGTGCGCCGCCCGCTCCGCGGCGATGGCCGTCGCCGGATGCACCGCGACGATGCCGAGCCCCTCCCGGCGCTTGCAGTGCCGCGCCAGCTCCTCGTACGCGGGCTGCCCGAGCAGCTCGATCAGCTCGGGCGCGTACGCCTGCCAGACCGGTCGCGTCCCCACATGCGCGTCGGGCGACCCGGTGCAGTACCAGTTCAGGTCCAGCCCGCCCGGCCCCCAGCCGCGACGGTCGTACTCGGTGATCCAGGTCTTGAGAATCTCCACCCCGTCGGGCCGGTCCACCCACTCCTGCACCCGCCGGATGGGCAGCTGCCAGCACACCTCGGGCTTCACCGTGAGCGGCTCCAGGCCCTTGCGCAGGGCCATGCTGTGCAGGGCGCAGCCGATGCCGCCCGCGAAGCCGGGACGGTTCAGGAAGATGCAGGCGCCGTCGATCCGGCGGGTGCGCAGGGCGGGCTCGTCGTCGAGTTCGTCCTGCTCGAGGTAGAGCTTCTTGCGGACCTTGCCGGTGTCGTCCACCGCCTCGTCCATCAGCTGCCAGTCCTTGCGTGTGAGCATTTTCACACCGCGGTGCAGCTTCTTGCCGTCGTCGGCATCGGAGAGGAAAGCGCCGTGTGAACAGCAACCGTCGTCGATGCGGCCCTCGATGATGCCCTGACATGCGGGGGTGCCGAATACGCACGTCCATCGCGAGAGCAGCCAGGTGAGGTCCGCCGCGATCAGGTGCTCGTCATTTGCTGGGTCGACGAACTCGATCCATTCTCGGGGGAAGTCCAGCTCGACCTCGGGACTTGGATCGATCTTCGCCGCTGATCGGAGCCCGGTGGGCCCGCTCGCGGATGCGCCTGCCGTCACACCGCGGAACGCTAACAGTTCAGTCGCCGCGCCTGAAGAGACGCCACACCCAGTACCGTGTTCTTGTGCGGCTCGGTGTACTGGATGTGGGAAGCAATACCGTCCACCTGCTGGTGGTGGACGCGCATCGCGGTGGCCATCCGCTGCCGATGAGTTCTACGAAGGCGACCCTGCGGTTGTCGGAGAATATGGACGACCGGGGGCGAATCACCCCGGAGGGTTCGGCGCGGCTCACCCGCACCGTAGCCGAATTCGCAAGCATCGCAAAGACTTCCGGTTGTGTGGAGCTGATGCCCTTCGCCACCTCGGCGGTGCGCGAGGCCACCAACTCCGAGGAGGTGCTGGCCCTGGTGCGCGCCGAGACCGGCGTGACCCTGCGGGTGCTGAGCGGTGTCGACGAAGCCCGCAACACCTTTCTGGCGGTGCGCCGCTGGTACGGCTGGAGCGCGGGGCGGATCCTCAACCTGGATATCGGCGGCGGATCGCTGGAGATGAGCAACGGCGCCGACGAGGACCCGGATGTGGCGCTGTCGCTGCAACTGGGCGCCGGGCGGCTCACCCGGGACTGGCTGCGCCACGACCCGCCGGGCAAGCGCCGGGTGGCCGTGCTGCGCGACTGGCTCGACGCCGAATTGGTGATTCCGACCCGAAAGCTGCTCGAACCCGGCCGCCCGGACCTGGCCGTCGGCACCTCCAAGACCTTCCGCTCCCTGGCCAGGCTGACCGGCGCCGCCCCCTCGGCGGCGGGCCCGCGGGCGCGGCGTACGCTCACCAGTTCCGGTCTACGGCAGCTGATCGCCTTCATCTCTCGAATGACGGCCGCCGACCGGGCAGAATTGGAAGGCGTAAGTTCGGATCGGTCACAGCAACTGGTGGCTGGCGCATTGGTCGCGGAGGCGAGTATGCGGGCACTGTCGCTGGATACGTTGGAAATCTGCCCCTGGGCACTGCGGGAGGGATTGATCCTGCGAAAACTGGATACCGACCTGGATAGCGAACCGATAGCTGGTGGGGCACAATCTGATGCTCGTCCGCCCCTGGAGGGCACCCCGATCGAAACGGTAATTCGATGACCGACGATTCGAATCAGCTGTCCGTCGCCGAACTGCTGGCCCGCAACGGCCAGCAGGGCTCCTCCGCTTCCGGCGGGGGCGGGCGGCGTCGGCGCAGCGGCCGCGGCATCTCCGTGGCGGATCTGACCGGCGATATGCCGCAGGTGCGGGAGGGCTCTTCCTCGCATGCGGCACCCGATGACGAAATCGGGGCCGAGGGGGCGGCCGCGTCCGCTCCGATGGAATCGGACTTTTCGAACTTCTCGAATTATCCGGACTACTCGAACTATTCCGTGGATACACCCGCGCAGGAGTCGAATTTCGGCTACTCGTCGGGCTCCGAACAGGAGAATTCTCCGCTTTCCGGTCCTATCTCCTATTACGATCCGCTCGCCTCCACCGAAACTCCGGACGGGTCGGCACAGTCGTCGGGATACGACTGGAACTCGCCCGGACAGCTGGACTGGCCGCCCACCGAAACCCCGGGCGCCAACGGTTACGGGGCATCCGGCCGCACGTCCGGTGGCCGCCGCGCGCGCCGGGAAGCGGCCGAGGCCAATGGCTACGGCGACGCGGGCAAGTCGAACGGTTACGACGCCAACGGGAGCTCCTACGGCGCGAACGGGCACGGGGCGAACGGCAACGGCTACGGCGCGCAGCACCTCGACGGCCTGGACGGAGCCGAGCGGCCGAAGAGCGGCCGCCGTCGCAAGCCCGACCCGCTCGACGATCTCGAATCCGAGGCGTCCGACACCGCTGGGCAGCGCGAATTCGGTGCGCCGGGGGCCGGAGCGCGTGGTTTCGGGGAATCCGGTGCGAACGAATACGGTTTCGGCGACGCCGGTGCACGCGGGTTCGGTGAATCGGAGATCCGCGGCTTCGGCGAGCCCGGTGCGCGTGGCTTCGGCGAGCCGGGCGCACGCGAGTTCGGTGATCCCGGTGTCGGGTCTCGCGGTTTCGGTGAACCGGGCGCCGGTGGTTACGGCGAATCGGGCGCGCGCGGTTTCGGTGAGCCCGGGGCCGGTGGACGCGGTTTCGGTGAGCCCGGACCCGATGCCCACGGTTTCGGTGACCCCGGCGCGGGCGGGCGTCGCTTCGGTGAGCCGGGCCCACGCGGGTTCGGCGAGCCGCCCGCCGAATCCGGTGCGCGTGGCTTCGGCGAGGACGCGGTGCCGTCGGGCGCGGCCGGAACTCCGGCGACCGAAACGGGCGGCCGTCGCCGTCGCCGCTTCGATCCCGACGACGAGACCACCGAGGTG
>NZ_JASCXP010000512.1:0-4487 GCF_030010695.1 Nocardia sp. CC201C | reverse complement strand
GGGCGGCGGCGGTGGCGGTGCCGTCGTCGCCGGGCCGCAGCGGCAGCAGTGCGGTCCAGCCGCCGCTGTCCAGGCGCAGGAACACGCCCGGGATGGCCTCGATGCGGTGCCGCAGTTCGCCGGTCTCGGCGGAGCGGCCCGAACCCAGCCGGAACACGGCGATCAGGAAGGAGTCCGGCACCGTGATGGCGGGTTCGTCGGCCCACTCCACCGGATCGCGGCCGGTGAGCAACGCGTCGGCGATGGCGCGGCGGCGCTCCAGCAGCTCCCAGCGGGGATCGCTGACCCGGTGCACGCAGGCCGTGGCGATGCGGCCGGTCACCAGGGTGATGTATTGCAGCAGCGGCAGCGCGGCATCGAGCAGCAGTTCCCGCTCGGCGTCCGGGGCGGCGGCCCGCACTTTGGAGAAGATGTACTCCGCACCGATGCGGTAGCGATCGAGCACCTCTTCGAGGGGTTCACCGTCGCGGACCCGGCCCACGCCGATCTCGACCACTTCCCGGGTGTCGTCCTCGCTGGGCAGCCGGCCGCTGCGCAGGAAGTCGAAGAAGAGGTCGATATTGAGTTTGGCGCCGCGTTCGAGCCCGTCGGCCACCAGCGGTGCGGGCAGGGTGCGATACGGCGGCAGCGCGGCCGTCGTATCGTCCCGGAACGCGGTCGCGCGCCGGTACAGGTCCTCCAGCGCCCGGTCCCGGGTCAGCGGGGGCATGGCTGTTCCGCGTTCATCTCGGGTACCGCCTTCATGTCGTGTACAGCGATTCGATGGTAGCGGCGTACTGAGTAGCTATTGGTTTGCGGCGTAGCTTTCCGGTCGCCGTGAGGCAGTCGCTGCCCGGGGTCCACACCTCCGGGAGCACCGCGAAGCGTTTGATCTGCTCCACGCGGGAGAGCTTCTCGTTCGCCGCGTCGATGCCCTCTTGCAGGGATTTCCGCACCAGCGGGTGCTGGGACAGGGCGGCCACGTCGCGATCGGGTAGCTGATGGCGTTCGGCGAAGGCGGCGGCCAGATCGGGGTCCAGGCAGATGAGCGCGGTGTTGTAGTGGCGGGCCTCGCCGATGACGACCACCGTGCCCGCCAGCGGACAGTTTTCGGTGACGGTGTTCTCGATATTGGTGGGCGACATGTTCTTGCCCGCCGCGCTGATGATGAGCTCCTTCTTGCGGTCGACGATGCGCAGGTAGCCGTCGCCGTCGAAGCTGCCGATATCGCCGGTGTGCAGCCAGCCGTCGGCGTCGACGGTCTCGGCGGTCTTCTCCGGGGCCTTGCGGTAGCCGCGCATGACATTGCGCCCGCGCACCAGCACCTCACCGTCGGCGGCGATCCGCACCTCGGTGTCGGGCAGCGGCAGGCCGACCGTGCCGATCTTGATGCGCTCGGGCCGGGAGATCGTCGCCCCCGCGGTGCACTCGGTCATGCCGTAGCCCTCGCACAGCGGCAGGCCCAGACCCAGGAAGAACTCGTGGGTGTCGGGCGGGATGGGCGCGGAGCCGGTGACCGCGACCCGCACCTTGTCCAGGCCCAGTCGCTCCCGGATGGCGGCGAGCACCAGACGATCGGCCACGCGGTGGGCCACGGCGTCCAGGGCGCTCGGGGTGCGGCCGTCGGAGACGGCGCGGGCGCGGGCACGGCCGGTGCGGATCGCCCACTCCACCAGCTTGCGCTTGGGCAGCGGCTCGGCCGAGAAACGTTCCTCCAGAGCGGCTTTCACCTTGACCCAGACTCGCGGCACCCCCAGGAACACCGACGGGTGCACCTCTGCGAGGGCCTCGGCGACCTGCTTCAGATCCGGCACGGTGGTGATCTGGCCGCCGGTCAGCATGGACAGGTAGTGCGCGAACCAGCGGTTGGCGGCGTGCGCGTCCGGCAGATACGACACCACCCGGTCGTCGGGGCCGCCGCCGCCGAATTCGTCGATGACGCGGGCGTTCTCGATGAAGTTGGTGTGGGTGAGTTCCACGCCCTTGGGCGGGCCGGTGGTGCCGGAGGTGTAGACGATGGTCAGCAGGTCCTCGGGATCGACCGCGCGCCAGGCGGATTCGAAATCGAAGTCCGCGCGGTGGGCGGCCTCCACCGCGGACAGCGCGATGGTGCCCGCCGGAGCGCCGTCCACGCAGATCACGTGCTCGACCCGAATACCCTGCGTGGCCGCCTTCGCCACCGCCTCCAGCACGGTGGGCGCGAACTGCTCCTCGCAGATCACGGCCTTGTTCTCGGCATTGCCGAACTGGTAGACGAGCAGATCCACCGGATTGGTGTTGTACACCGAGAACGGGGTCGCGCCGGTGTGCAGTACGGCGGTGTCGCACAGATGGAACTCGGGCCGGTTGGTCATCATGAGCGCCACCGTGTCGCCGCGTCCGATGCCCAGCGCCGCCAGGCCCGACGCGATCGCGCGCACCCTGTCCCCGTATTCGCGCCAGGTGAGCGACACCCCGCCGCCGAGGGTGCGCAGCGCCACCGCGTCGGGATACGCGGCGACCACCGACTGGAACGCCTCACAAAGGGTGCGCGGCGCGCCGCTGCCCGCGATTGACGATGAACTCACGACCTACCTCTGGTTATTTCCTGGTCGAGGCCACAGCTGACCTCGATTATGTGTTCCAGGACACCCCATGTGAGACGGCTGCGGTACCGCCAACCGGGCAGTTGCCGACGGGTCGGTTTGTGCACAATGCCCAAATCGGCGGCGGGGTGGGGGGTGGCGCGGTCCGATCCGGCTGTCAACCACCGTGGACGCCAATGATCTTGCGCCGCAAGCGGTTTCGGGTACACGGGCCGGGTCGGAGCCGTATCGTGGGAGATTGCACGGGTGCCGCGAGAATTTGAGGAGCCAGCGGTGATCACTCCCACGACCAGCGGAATTCTGGACTTCATCAGTGCCGAGAATGTCGAATACGTCGATATCCGCTTCTGTGACGTACCGGGGGTGCAGCAGCACTTCTCGATTCCGGCCGCCATGTTCGGCGAGGAACTGGTGGAGAACGGGGTCGCCTTCGACGGGTCGTCGGTGCGCGGATTCCAGGCCATCCACGAATCCGACATGCTGCTGCTGCCCGATCTGCGCACCGCGCAACTCGACCCCTTCCGGGCCGCCAAGACGTTGAATCTGGACTGCTTCGTCCACGATCCGCACACCCGTGAGGCGTACAGTCGCGATCCGCGCAATGTGGCGCGCAAGGCGGAGGAGTATCTGCGCAGCACCGCCATCGCCGACACCGCGTATTTCGGGCCGGAGGCGGAGTTCTACATCTTCGACTCGGTGCGTTACGACACCACCATGAACGGGGCCTTCTACGAGGTGGATTCGGCGTCGGCGGATTGGAACACCGGCGCGAAGTACAACGCGGACGGCACTCTCAACCGCGGTTACAAGGTGCGGCCCAAGGGCGGCTATTTCCCGGTCGCGCCCTACGACCACGATGTGGATCTGCGCGACCACATGTGCGGGAATCTGCAACGCGCCGGATTCGAACTGGAGAAGGGGCACCACGAGGTCGGCACCGCCGGACAGGCCGAGATCAACTACAAATTCAATACCCTGCTGGCCGCCGCCGACGACCTCCAGCACTACAAGTACATCGTGAAGAACACCGCCTGGGCGCACGGCAAGACGGTCACCTTCATGCCGAAGCCGCTCTTCGGTGACAACGGCTCCGGCATGCACGTGCACCAGTCACTCTGGAAGGACGGCACCCCGCTGTTCTACGACGAGGCCGGATACGCCGGACTCTCGGACCTGGCGCGCCATTACATCGGTGGCCTGCTGCACCACGCGCCCTCACTGCTGGCCTTCACGAACCCCACCGTGAACTCCTACAAACGCCTGGTCCCCGGCTTCGAGGCCCCCGTCAATCTGGTGTATTCGCAGCGCAATCGCTCCGCCGCGGTCCGCATCCCGGTCACCGGAGCCAGCGCCAGCGCCAAACGCCTCGAATTCCGCTGCCCCGACTCCTCCGGCAACCCCTACCTCTCCTTCGCCGCCATGATGATGGCCGGACTCGACGGCATCATGAACAAAATCGAACCCGCTCTCCCCATCGACAAAGACCTCTACGAACTCACCCCCGAGGAATCCGCCGAGGTAACCCAAACCCCACCCAGCCTCGAAGCCGTCATCGACCGTCTCGAAGCCGACCACGACTACCTCACCCAAGGAAATGTCTTCACCGAAGACCTCATCGACACCTGGATCCGCCTGAAGCGCTACACCGAAATAGCCGAAATCAACGTACGGCCACACCCGTTCGAATTCGATTTGTATTTCGACGTGTGAGTTTGCTCGGTTTGTCCGGAAAATGCTTTGGGTCCGGTTGGTTAACTGAAGATTTCGATACCACATGGCTATTGCTGGTCTGTGGCAATGGATTTCGCGGTAGAATTGGTGCATGATTCCGGAGGGGGAAACGCGAGGCGGTGATACCGCGGCCGGTCTGTCGGCGGCGATGGACGCCCTGCTCGCGACCGATCTCACCGGACTGTCCGACAC
>NZ_JASCXP010000511.1:0-4500 GCF_030010695.1 Nocardia sp. CC201C | reverse complement strand
CCTGCCCGGCCCGACGCGCCATAGGTTGTCGAGCGGCCGCGTGCTCCACCGATGTGGTGGGGGGCGACCCTGGCATCGGGAGGTGCCTGCCCACCGAGGGGAGTGGTCAGCCGGTGCCCTGCCATGCGCGCAGGGCGGTGTCGACGGTGGCGCCGACCGGCGCCGTGGTGTCCAGGGTGACGGCCGCGGGCCAGGGGCTTGCGGTGGCGGACAGGGCTTTCGCGATCTCGGGGGTGGCTTCCGAATCGCCGGGATCGCGGGTGAACATGCGTTCGGCGGCGATATCGGGTGGGCACGCACAGCGCAGCTCCACCAGGTCGGCGACCGTGTGGTCGGCCAGTTGCGCTGCGCGGGTGCGGGATTCGGCGTCGGACCAGCTGGCGTCGAGGATCACCGAGTCGCCCTGCTCGAGGCGGGCGCGGGCGCGGTCGAGGAGTTCGGCGTAGACCCGGGCTTTCGCTTCGGGACGGTAGGCGCCGGCCCCGAAGGTTCCGCCCGTGCCGACCACGGCCCCCACCGCGCGCAGTTCGGCGCGCACGCTGTCGCTCGACAGCAGTTCCGCTCCGGTTTCCGCGGCGAGAGCTTGTGCGATGGTGGACTTTCCGGTTCCGGGCAGCCCGCCGACCAGGGTGAGCCGCACGGCCCCGGCGCTCAGGTGCGCCGCGGCCAGGTCGAGATGCCGGGTGGCCCGCTCGGCCGCGGCGGCGACACCCTGGTCGGCGCGGATGCGGTCGGTCTTGGCCCGCACCATGGCGCGGTAGGCGATGTAGTGGTGGCGCAGGGAGGCCGGTGGGGTGTCGTCGGCCGCGTGCAGGTAGTCGTCCAGGAATCGGGTGGCGAGCGCCGGATGGCCGCGGAACTCCAGATCCATGGCGAGGAAGGCGGCGTCGTCGAGGCAGTCCACATAGCGCAGTTGGTCGTCGAAATCCAGGCAGTCGAGCACGCGGAAGCCGTCGGGTAGCGCGAAGATGTCCTCCACGAGCAGATCACCGTGCCCGTCGACGATGCGGCCAGCGGCGATGCGCCGGGCCAGCAACGGTCCGCGACCGTCCAGATAGCGGCCGACCAGCCGTGCGATGCGGTCGACCACCGCCGGATCCACCGCATCGCGCGGCTGCTCGCGCAGGCTGTGCAGCAGCACATCCCAGCGGTGCCGCAGGGCGGCGGGCACACCCGCGCGGTCGATCTCGGGGCCGCGCCGCGCCGCGCGATGGAAGTCGGCGATCAGCGCGGCGAGTTCGGCCAGTTCCGCGTGGGTGACGGTGCCGCGGTCGAGTCCGGTGGACAGTCGGGCCGCCTCGGGCATGCGGCGCATGACCACCACGGGCTCCCCCGCCCCGCCCCCCGGATCGGTGAGATGGGCGAGTCCGAGGTACACATCGGGTGCGAGCCGCCGGTTCAACTCGATCTCCCGCAGGCACGCCCGCTCCCGGGCGGCGATGCTGCCGAAGTCGAGGAAGTCGGTCACGACGGGCTTTTTGACCTTGTAGGCGCGTTCGCCGCAGAGCAGGACCAGACCGGTGTGGGTCTCCCGCAGCTGCGCGAACGGTTCACCGTTCGTATCCGTCATCTCAGCGGTCCGCCGGATGGACGACCAGCACCGGGCAGTGGGCGTGCTGTACCAGCGCGTTCGTGGTCGATCCCAACAGCAGCCCCGGGAAGCCGCCGCGACCGCGGTTGCCCACCACCACCAGTTGGGCTGTGCGCGACCAGATTCGGAGCTGGTCGGCGGGGGCCGACGGATACACCCGGCGGGTCACCCGAACCTCCGGGTACTTCTCCTGCCAGCCCGCCAGCCGTTCGGCGAGGATCGCCCACTCCCGATGTTCCAGTTCGGATTCGGGCACGGTCAGCCGATCGCCACCGGCGAAATCGCCGAAATTCCAGTCGCTCCAGGTGTGCACGGCGACCAGTTCGGCGCCGCGCTCGGCCGCCTCCCGGAAGGCCGCGGCGATGGCGGCTTCACTGACCGGACCGCCGTCGACTCCCACCACGACCGGGCCGGCGTCATGGATCACGTTGTCCGCGTTCGGATCCGGGCGTACCACGACGACCGCGCCGTGTGCGTGCGCGGTGACGGCCAGCAGTGTCGAACCCAGATGCGCGATGCTCCCGGAGGTGCCGGTGGCACCCAGGACCGTCGCGTAGGCGTGGGCGCTCTCCTCGATGAGCAGGGCGGCGGGGCTCTGAGGGGTCAGCGCGACCGTGACCGCCAGGCTAGGGTCGCGCTGGCGCGCGATCGCTGCCGCGCGGTCGAGCAGGACGCGACCGCCCTCCCGGACCGCTTCGATCACCGGCGGAATGAGCACGTCGTAGCTGCCGAAGACCGCGCTCATGCCCACCAGGTCGAGGCCGTGCACGAGACGCAGCGCGCGCTGCCGGGCGGCGGCGTAGTCGGCCGCCCATCCGACGGCGGTGTCCGATCCCGCCGAGCCGTCGACGCCGACCACCACCGCGGCCGAGGCGAGCTGATGCGGATCGTCGGGGTGCTGAGCTGTCATGGCGATCTCCTGACTGTGCGATCGGCTCGCGGCCGGTGTGGCGGTCGGTGCGGTGCGGTGCGGCGGTCGGTGCGGTGCGGTGCGGCGGTCGGTGCGGTGCTGCGGTCGGTGCGGTGCTGCGGTCGGTGCGGTGCGGTGCGGCACCGAGGTCAGTGCGGCGACACCAGGTTCCTGGTGTCCAGCATGCGGACTCCGAACGCGCCGGTGACGGCCGCCATGGCCGCGGCCATGGCGAGGCCGCCGAGCAGCCCGATGCCGACGATCAGCGCGGTCGGCTGGCCGGGCTGCCACAGCGGGGTGGTGATGAGGGCGAACGCCGCGAGTCCCGCGATCCAGCCCACCGCATTGGCCCAGATCCACAGCGCCGCGCGCTCGGTCCGCTCGCGCAGCACGAACCATTGGGCCACGCCGATCGCGAACACCATCACCAAGGCTCCGACCGCGATCACCGACGCCTGCACCGCGGGCGGCCATTCGGTGATGCGGTCGCCGTAGAGCACCGGCATCGCGCCGATCGTCCACGCCACCACCGCTCCCACCACGGTAGCCCGAACCCAGCGTCCGGTGGCGAAGTCGCGCAGCCACTTCCGCAGCACCAGGGACTGGAACGAACCGAGTACCGCACCCTCGACGACGGCGGCGAGCAGCAGACCCGCGACCACGACCGCGGGGGCGGCGTCGAGGAGCAGCGCGCCCGCGACGGCCGGGGCGACGAAACCCAGGAATTCACCGGCGGTCACGGTGGTGAACCACTGCCGCCACCGGCTGGTGTGATTCGGCTGGGATCGCGCCAGCTCGATCACCAGGTACGGATCGGTCGCCGACGTCCGCTGGCGCGGATGCTCGTGCAGGTAGTCCGCCTCGACCTCCTCGTGCTCGATCGTCCCGGGCGCGACCAGACGGCCGATTCCGGCGAGCCAGTCACCGTCGATGCGAATCGACACCGAATGCGGTGTACGGAAATTGCGCCACCAGTTCTTCGCGGCGGCATTGCCCACCCGGACGATCACGGTGTCGCCGGAACGCGCGTAGGACACCGGCAGCGCGATCCGCCGTCCCGATCGGCGGCCCAGGTAGCGCAGTTCCGCGACGGTGTGCCCCAGCCCCACGGGAAGTCGCAGCGCCATCAGCACCGCGGACGAACCCACACCCGAGGTCTCGTACTTCGTGGTCATCGCGACCTCCGCACCGCCGGCGAGGCGACGCCCGGTTCGTTCGCCCGGTGGCGCCGCGTCGAGGAATATCGTCGCTTCGATCGTGGCCCGCCACCGCTGTCCGCCGACAGGGTCCCCCGCCGCCTGCGGAGGTGACCATCGTCCTCACGGGGCGGGCACGACGGCTCTCACCCACCGCGGAGGCGCTGACGCACGCTCGGGGAACCATGACAACCCATCCGAAAGAGGCGAACGACCATGTCCCATCAGAGTGATCCGCTCGCGCCCGCCGTGCACACCGCGCACGAATGGCTCAATGCCATCGCCGACGGGCTCGACACCTATGACAAGGCCTTCGCGCACCGTGCCATGCGTGCGTGGTTGCACACCGTGCGTGATCGCATCGGCGTCAACGCCGCCGCCCATCTGAGCGCGCAGCTGCCGGAACTGCTGCGCGGTATCTTCTACGAGGGCTGGATGCCCGCACATGTGCCGGTTTCGCACGACGTGGCGTCGTTCGTCACCCAATTCGCCCGGGAGGCGGGCGTTTCCCGCGACGAGGCGGCGGCGCTGGCCGGTGTGGTGACCGATTCCTTCGCCGGACTGTTCTCGCCCGGGCAGCTCGACCACGTGCTCGCCCAGCTCCCGGTGGCGCTGCGCCATGTGCTGCTCGGTGCGGACCTGTCGGGTGTGCTGGCGGGCGCGGCGGTGCTCACCCAGGGCGAGACCGACCGGGTGGACGAGTTGGAGGTGCGGGTGGCGGCACTGCGCGACGCGGTGGCGGTGCTGGCGCGCGGGCTGGAGGATTTGCCCGGCGGGCCGTCGCCGGAGGCCGCCCGCGCCGC
>NZ_JASCXP010000510.1:0-4515 GCF_030010695.1 Nocardia sp. CC201C | reverse complement strand
CGAACCAGCCGAACCTGCCGGACCATTCGGGCTTGCCGGAGCAGGTGAACTTGCCGGACCGGGCGAACCTGCCAAACCTACCGAGTTCGCCGCAGCCTCCGGGGCAGGCGCAGTCGCCGCGGCCGCTCGAGGTATCCGATGCGCTGGGATCGCCGGTGTCATCAGAGCGGCAGCCGGGATCGGAGCAGCTGTCGGGGTATCCGAAACCATCGCTTACTTCGCCTGCACTGCCGGTGGCGTCGGACAGCCCATCGGGGCTGTCGGCGGTGGATCGGCCGTGGCTGCCGCCCGCAGCGCCGGAGACCTCCGGGGCGGGTGATCGGCAGCGGATGCCCGGGCCAGGGGGTGAGCCGTCGGTGCCGAGCGGCCCACAGCACGTCGCACCCGCACCGCCGTCCTGGGCGTCAGCGCCGGGGGTGCCGCCGGGCGGGCAGATGCCCTCCTGGCAGTCGCCCGCCGACCCGTACCTCACTGTGCCGGAACACGAATGGGGCCACGGAACGTCGGCATCGACCCAGCCGCCGGCGGGCGCGACCGCCGCGCCGACGCCATCGTCCGGCTACCCAATGTCCCCGGCGATGCCGCCCATGCCGCCGCCGGGACCCGGATCCACCGGGGCGAGCCGAGGCCGCTCGGTGGCCGCGAACGGCCGCCGTCGAGCCGAGCCCCGCGGTAACGGTGGCGAGATCGTGGTGCGTCCGCACACCGGATTCGGTGTCTCGGCGAGCTTCGATCCCGCGAACGGTCGGTTGCAGGCCGGTGTGGCGGAGGCCCGGGAGATCGGCGGCGTCTACGGCGAACTGGGTGAGATCCCGGCGGTGTTCTACCGATTCGATGGCCGGTTGTGGCTGCGCGTGGGTGAGCACGTCATGGATCTGGACGACTCGGCGGTGCGGGCACAGTGGCAGCAGCCGGAGAAACGCACGGCGCGGTTCACCGTCACCGCCGGTGACCGGGTACTGGTCGATATCGGCTATCGCTCGATCGGTGGCGATCTCGATATCGGCCTGTTCATCCGGGACACACTCGCGGATCCGGACCGCCGATCCCGGATCTTCACCGGGTAGCCGAGCGGCCGGTTCACCGGAACTTCGCCGATCCGTCGCCGAATGTTCGGGCACTCGAGCGAGTGTGGGCACGACGTCGTGTCGTCCCGATGGGCGGCCGCAACGAGAGGAGACACCGTGCGACTGGGTCCACCCGCCGACGACGAACTGCGCCGGAACTTCGAGGCCGCCCTGACCTCGGTTCGCGAGGGCGGCGGTGTCAGCTCGGCGACCGGTCTCGATATGGAGACCGAGGGTGCGCTGTGGGCGATCGCACGCGCCCACCCGCGCATCGACGACGACCTGATCGCCGCTGCTCGCCGCGCCTTCGCCGGACAGCTGGACGGCTCGAACGCGGCCGCGCGCCGCGCCCGGATCGCGCACATGACCGCGCCGGCCGATCCGGATCGCGCATAGCGCACCCGGGATGACGCCGAGTGCGCCACCACATATGTTCAATGCCGACAGGTGCCGGACGAGGAGATGGCTGCGACGTGACGAGACCAGCGGAAGAGGCGCTCGAGGGGAGCGGTCTCGCGGGGGAGGGCCGGGTATCGGATGGCTCCGAGCAGGCCGCGGTGACCGCGGCGGTGCTCGGGGAACCCGTCGATGAGCCGGATATCGGGTTCACCCTCGGCGGGGTAGCAGCCCCCGAGCCTGACGTCGATCCCGCCACGCGGGCAAGGCAACTCACCCACCGCATCGCCCGGGAACTGGCCGCCGCGGGCCCGCGTGGCTGGCGGCGAATGGACGCCGTCTTCGCGCTCACCGTGGCCACCGAGGTGGTGCACGTCTTCTTCGCGACCGACGAGAGCACGGTCCGTGTCCAGCCGCCACAGTCGGTCCTCGAGCTCATCCGCGAGCACCGCGGGCTGGCGGCGCGGCTGGGCGACGGACCCTGGTGGCGAATGCTGGTGTCGCTGGACGATTCCGGCAAGCTGGAGGCCGACTACGACTATGGCGACGTGCCCTTCCCCGACGACTATCTGTTCCCGGCACCGGCGTACCGTGCCGATCTCGCCGAGTATCCGCGCACCCGGCTCCCGGTCTGGCTGGCTGCTTATGTACACCACGACGGTCGCCAGACCCGCTCGCCCCGTACGGCTTTCGCGCAGGCCGGTGCCGACCGGGCCGCCGAGGTCGCGGCTACCGTGGCCGACAACGATTTTCCCCCTTTCCCGCTGATGTGGGCCCGCTGGGCAGTGATCGCGGCGACCTTCGTGGGAGCGGAATCACAATGGGGCCCTAGAGTATTGCCGTCGCTGGCCTGGTTCGAAGGCGCCAAACGCAGCGGCTCCACCCTGTACGCCCTACCCGGCGGCCGCGCCGTGCTGTCCGGCGGCGTATGGGACGCGCCCACCCTGGACGCGGTCTACAACGCGGGCGCACCCATGCCCCGGTTCTATGCCGGAGCACCGGAGTGGGTGGCGAACCCGGTCGTGAACCCGCGTGCCGCCAACGGTCTGCTGTCCTTCTGCTACTGGTGGGAGAACGGCCACTGGTATCGCGGCGAGTCTCCATCCGCGACCGAACTCGCCAGCGCGCTGCCGGGCATGTGGACGGTCGAGACCGTGGTGGATCTGGTGTCGAGGCTGGTCGCCGAGCAGCCGACCGAGCAGCAACGCGAGTCGGTGGCCGCTCTGGTCTCGGCCGCGGAGGCGGCTGCGGTAACCCGGGATCATCTGGTCGAGACGTTTGGTGACACCGGTTCGTTCGATATCGACTCCGCGCTCTATCAGCTCACCATGGCCGGGGTGACCGTCGCGACCCGCTAACGGGCCGCGCGTGGTATCGATTCGCCACAGGCACAGGCAATTCGATGTCTCGACGGATCGTATTCACAGCTCGTTCACTCGCGGCCGTTAGCGTTTCGATGCCGTAGGTCGAGGTGAATGTAGGAGCGGGGAGTGGGCGAGACCGTAAATCCTTGGCCTGGGCTCAAACAGCAGGCGGGCAACGGGCTGATTCAGGTCGCCGAAGGGGTGGCGCAGGAGGCCGCGGGATTCGCCGCCGATGTGGCGAACGCACTCGTCGATATGAAGTCCTATGTCTCGAATCTGACCGAGCATACGGGCTTCAGCGATAACGGGCATTTGCAGCGGGCGCTGCAACTGGCGGGGAACTTCGATATCGAGGGTGGTCGACTCGCCGAAATCCTCGATATCTACCTCGATATGGTCAATTCGCTGGGCGAGACCCTTGTGATCGCGGGGAAGCTCTACGACAATGCCGAGCAGGATTCCGGGGACGCGTTCAACGGGCTGAAGCGGCAGTCCCTGGAGGATTCGCCGAACAGTGAGCGGCCCAGGTACATCGGCGAGGATATTCCCCACTGGCCGGGCGACGATCAGACGGCGGCCACGGCGTACGACAACCACTTCAAGAACCTCGAGGATCGGGCCGCCGCTGCCGGAGGCGTGCACGCCGCCATTACGCCCGAGAACCCGTACAACCACCTGCACGACGGTGCGTGGTTCGTCAAGGTACGCGAGGGCATCAGCACGTCCGCCGTTTCGTGCTGCTCCGGGGAATGGGGATGGTTCGCCGATCGCATCAGTGGCGATTTCGAGAATCTCACGGGTCGGCTGGCCCGAATGGAGCAGGACGAATCGTGGACCGGTGACGGCGCCAACGGCGTCATCAACGCCGCCAGGCTGTTTCAGGCGCAGGCGAACGACTTCTCCGCGGATCTGCGTGTCATGGCGGACAACCTGCTCTACATCGCGGGCTGGCTGCGCTATACCCGCGACAGCATGCCCGAACGCTGGGAGTCGGAGTGGGACAACAACCACGAGGACTACGACTCGGTCAAACTCGGATATGCCCAGGCGTTCGAGAACTGGTACGTCACCGGAATGCGCAACTCCAGCGCGGCCATTCCGAAACTGACCGACCCGACCGATCCGACCGCCGGCCTGGAGGATCCGGGCGACCGTGGCAACAACGGCGGTGACAACTCCGGCGGCGGCAACAACGGTGGCGGTGGCAACGGTGGCGGTGGCAACGGTGGCGGTGGTAGCGGTGGCGGCGGCGGTGGAAACAGTGGCGGCGGACTGAGTCCGGGATTCCAGAGCCAGATGGCCGCCCTGTCGCAGCAGGCGGGCAGGGACACCGGTTCGACCACTACGGCTGCGGACGCGCGGTACCAGAACGCGAATCGGACCACGCCGGATTCGCGCTACGGTCAGCAGCCCACCGGTCAGCAGTCCACCGGTCAGGACGGCCAGCAGGCCCTGCAGCAGTTGCAGAGCGCCATGCAGCAGGGGCTGCAATCGGCCCAGCAGGCCGCCCAGCAGGCGCTGTCCCAGGCACAACAGTCCGATCTGGCCGACCGGATGGCGAACACGCCGTTGTCGGGATTGCCCGCCGCGCTCAACGACATTGCCAAGAAAGCCGGTGGCGGCGGGCCGAAGGGCGGTGGCGGCGCACCCGGTGGCGGCGGACCGCAGACCAGCCTCGCCCGGGACTC
>NZ_JASCXP010000509.1:0-4517 GCF_030010695.1 Nocardia sp. CC201C | reverse complement strand
GCCGCCCATACCGTCGACGCCACCTACCATTTCGCCGCCAACCACCACAATCCGATCGAATGCTCGGCGACGGCGGCGGTCTGGGACGGCGATACCGTCACGGTGTACGACGCCACCCAGGGGGTGAGCGCCACGCAGGCCACCATCGCCGCCTACCTCGGCATCTCACCGAGCAATGTGCGGGTGATCGCGCACTACGTGGGCGGCGGTTTCGGAGCCAAGGCCATGATGTGGCCGCATGTGACGCTCGCACCCATGATCGCGCGCGAACTGGGACGGCCGGTGAAACTGGTGCTCACCCGCGAGCAGATGTTCTACGGCACCGGTTTACGCGAGGAACAGGAGCAGCGGGTCACGCTGGTCTGCGACAACGAGGGCATGTTCACCGGGTTGCGGCACCACAAGCTGTCGGTCACCTCCCCGTTCGACGACTGGGCCGAATTGTCGCTGGGCGTGGCCGGGCAGGCGTACGGAATCCCGAACTGGGAGGGGCGCTACCGGCTGGTGCGCGGCAACACCATGACGCCCACCTTCATGCGCGGGCCCGGGGAGACCTCCGGCATGGTGGCCATGGAGTGCGCCATCGACGAGCTGGCCGACGCCATCGAGATCGATCCGGTGGAACTGCGGCTGCGCAATCACGCCGCGCTCGATCCGGAGAGCGGGCATCCGTGGTCCTCGGACGGCTACGCGGAATGCCTGCACCTGGCCGCCGAACGCTTCGGCTGGTCGGCGAGCGACCGCCGCGCCAGGATGCGCCGCGACGGCGACTGGCTCATCGGCTGGGGTGTGGCCACCGCCGGGTACCCGGTCTTCCTGCCCGGTCAGCCGCAGCGCGCGCACGCCCGCCTGCTCGCCGACGGCTCCCTGATCGTGCAGGCGGGCACCCAGGATTTCGGGACCGGGGTGGCGACCACCATGGCGCAGGTGGCGGGCGATGCGCTCGGCGTCCCCTGGGCACGGGTGCGGGTCGATATCGGCGATACCGACTATCCGAATATCGCGGCGGCCGTGGGCTCCATGGGCGCGGGCATGATCAGCGCGGCGGTGCACACCGCCTGCACCGAACTGCTGGCCCAGCTGATCGCGCTGGCCGTGGCGGATGCCGAGTCGGTCCTGCACGGACTGCCCGCGCACGCCATCGAGGGCGGCGGCGGCATGCTGCGCCTGAAGTCCGATCCCAGTGTGGCCGAGGCATATTCGGATCTGCTGTCCCGCAACCATCTCACCGATGTGGAGACCATCGGCACCTGGCATCCCCCGGCGCAGGACCTGCCCTACGGCCGGATGAGCTTCGGCGCGCAGTTCGCCGAGGTCGCCGTGGATGCGGATCTGGGCCTGGTGCGGGTGCGGCGCATGGTCGGCGCGTTCGCCCCCGGCCGCGTCCTCAATGCCAAGTTGGCCCGCAGTCAAGTGCTCGGCGGGATGAACTGGGGACTGTCGCAGGCCCTCATGGAGGCCAGCCTGCCCGATACCCGCGACGGTCGCTGGGCGAATTCCTCCCTGCTGGAGTACCTGCTGCCGGTCAACGCCGACGCCCCGGAGGTGGACATCTCCTTCGTCGAGGTCGCCGATTCCGTGGTGAATCCCCTGGGGGTCAAGGGGCTCGGCGAGCTCGGCATGGTCGGCGCGGCGGCGGCGATCGTCAATGCGGTGCGCCACGCCACCGGCCGAACCATCCGCGAGATCCCGCTCCGCATCGAACATCTGCTCGCCGAGCCGATGACGCCCTGACCTTCGTCCGCACGCCGCAGCGGCGTCGGTCCGACCAAATATCACATCACATCCGCTGGCACAAGAGCCGCCGGGGCGGAATCCGGCGGCCGGGAGCCGCCTGCGCGGAGGAACCGCCGAAGGCCCACGCTGACCAGACTCGGTGCCGTGAAATCGCGAATGAGATGGGCCGCCGGGCTGGCGGTCGTCGCTGTGGCGGGCGGGGTGCTGGTCACCCGGATCGTGGACGACGAAGGCGCCGACGTCGCCCGGGCGGATCCCGAGATCCCGCTGGTGTGCGAGGACAGGCGTCCGGCGGCGATCGACCCGGGCAGCTACGGCATGCAGCACGACGGGTCGTTCCTGCATCCGTCGCTGACCTACGTGAACGAGGAGGAGCAGCATCCGTTCCCGGGCGGCGGCGAGGATCTGTTCCCCGAGACCGGCGGCTATGACCCGAACACCTACCGCAGCGACAATGTGACCGTGGAAGCGCACTATCCGGGTGCGCGCTTCACCCCCGATCCCTTCCACTCCTGGCAGAACATCGTCGATTTCGACGGTCGGCGCTACATGTTCCAGTACGACCGCAGCGAGGCCCGCGTCTACGACATCACCGATGTCACCGATGTGCGGGTGGTCGAATCGCTGTCGCGCGACGATGTGGCGGGTGTCGACGGGAATGACGAGGCCGTCGCCGGAAAGGATTGGGCCGCCGGTGATTTCTGGGGCGCTTCCACCATCCAGTGGAGCGACCGGTACGACGGCTACATCATGGTGCAGAGCTTCGAGATGCGCCGCCAGGTGCCGTTCTGGATGGGCGACACCCCCGAGCACAGCAAGTACGCCGCGCCCGCCGGGGTGGCCGCCGCCCGGGCCGACACCCAACTCAAGGGGTTCAAGGTCTACAAGTTGAACGGCCCCCGGAAACGGGACTGGCAGCTGCTGGCGACGGTGAGCACCGACGAACACCAGCGGGATCCGCTCGCACCCGATCTCGGCGCACCGCAGCAGGGCTCCGGATCCCTCGACGTCCCGCAGTGGGACGGTGGGCGCTACATGTTCATCGCGACCGCGCCCAGCGACGACTGGTCGTTGCAGGAGTATCCGACGTACTTGTACGCCAACGGATTCCAGGCGTGGGATATGGCCGACCCCGCCCGCCCCCGACTGCTGGACACCTGGCATCGCGAGGGCACGGTGCGCGGTGAGGAGGACGCCTACCGGACCAATCCCCGCTGCGGCAACCGCACCTCGTGGATGGGTTCGCGCAATCCGCTCTACATTCCCACGCCGGTCGAGGAGGGCGGCAGGTACGGATTCGCGGCCCTGGGCGGTCTCGGCATGTCGATCCTCGACATCTCCGATCCGGCGAATCTGCGCGAGATCGGCCATCTCGACGTCCCGATGTCGGTCGCCGGAACCGAGGCCGACAATATCGACGTCTCGCAGTTCGAACGGACGGGCATGGTCTATCTGAGCGGATATCCGCTGTCCGAGGACTGCTACGAGCCCTACAAGGACATCTTCCAGGTGGATGCCCGCGATCCGGCGCATCCGCGCATCGTCGGGCGGCTGCCCCGCCCGACACCGCCGAAAGAGGCCGTGGTGACCGACTTCTGCCAGCGCGGCGGCAGCTTCGGTCCCAAGCGCAGCGGGTACTACACCTCCCCCGGCGACCCGAAGGACGGACTGCTCGTCTACGACTTCTACAACGCGGGAGCGCAGTTCTTCGACGTCTCCGATCCGCACCGCCCGCGCATCGCCGGATACTTCGCACCGCCCACCTTCGGTCCGGAGACCGAGGACTGGGCGCGGAGCAATCCGACGCACGGCGTGTACGTGGAGTACGACCGCAAGATCGTCTGGTTGCTGACCAATGACGGCATCTACGCGCTGTCGTCGCAGGACCTGTTGGGCGCACCGAATCTCGGCGCTCCGACCGAACCGTTCCGCGCCAGCGCCCGCTGAACCGACTCCGAGCCGCCGGGCGATACGCGACGACGGCGCGGATTCCTTTCGCGCACGGCCCGTTCCGAATCGTCGAACCGCACAGCGGACGATCGACCCCGCCACCGCCACGGCATCGCACGCGGGCCGTACAACGATGCGGGCGGCTGCGTGGGGTCGGTTCACGCGGTCACGTGCGGGCCAGCGGCTTCCCTAGTGGCGCACACGGTCACACGCGGGGCCACAGCTCCCGAGTGACGCGCACGGTCACACGCGGGCCACGGCTTCCGAGTGGCTTCACGCGGTCAGACGCGGGGCGGCCGCGGCGGCGGCTTCCCGCGCGGCCCGGTGGCCCGATTCGGCCGCGCCGTCCATGTATCCGGCCCAGCGGGTGGCGGTTTCGGTGCCCGCCCAGTGCAGGGGGCCGACTGGCGCGCGCAGCGCCGGACCGAAGCGGGTGAGGGCGCCGGGCGGGGTGAAGGCCCCGTAGCAGCCGCGGCTGAATTCCTCTTCGGCCCAGTCGCGTTCGAGGTAGGCGATGGGGTCGCGGGCGCGCGGGCCGAAATAGCCGACCAGGTCGTCGATGACCCGGGCGCGGCGGTCGGCGAGGTCCAGGCGCGCCGCGGCGTCGGCGTGCCGTCCCTCCAGGAATCCGACCAGCACACCGGGTGCGCCGTCGCGCGGAGTGTTGTCGAAGACGGTGCCCAGCGGACGCCGGTCGCTGTTGGCCTGACCGCTGAAACCCGCTCGCCGCCAGAAGGGTTCGTCATAGGCGACATTGACCTTGATCACCCGGCCCATCGGCATCCGCTGTACGAGTTGGTCGCGATCACCGGGCAGTCCCGGCGTAAAGC
>NZ_JASCXP010000508.1:0-4525 GCF_030010695.1 Nocardia sp. CC201C | reverse complement strand
GAGGGCGAAGCGGCCCGCCAGCGTGCCGCCGCCGGTGAGGCCGCCGTCCATGTAGTAGGTGGTGGTGCCGTTCTCGTGCACCGACGCGCGTCGGATGTCCTCGAAACCACACCAGGTGCCGCCCGCGTCGAATAAGGAGGGGCGGCCCACCCATTCACCCGCGATGCGCTGCTGGAAATTGCTCGGAGCGTCGATGGCGCTAACTTCTCTCACTCGTCACCGTCTCTCACCGGGCGGCCAGCAGTTCGCCGCGTACCCGCTCGGCCTGTTCGGTGCCGAGCAGCTGGGCGACCCGCCCCCACACCGGATCGACCTCGGGGCTGAACAGGTTGGCGCGCTGGCGACGGTCGCGCACCGCCAGCTCGGCGTCCACGGCCGCAACGCCGTTGTCCACCAGCGTCAGCCAATGCTCGAGATACCGGTCCACGGTGGCGTCGAGGGCCTTGAACGCGGTCTCGGTGGCCCGGCACACCACCATCCACGGCGACATCATGGCCCGCTGTCGGGGTCCGATGGCGGCGGCGGAGAGCCCGTCGATGCGCCACGCCTCCGCCAGCGGATCGGTGAGCGGTCCGAAGGCGGCGTCGAGATAGTCCAGGTGCACCGCCAGGTCCACGCGCGGGATGAGATCCAGGTGCATGGCGTGGTAGTCGCCCGCGTACACCGCATCGAGGGTGAAATGCGGTACGGCGGAATCACTTCCGGTGAAGGCGAACACCATGTGGCTGTCGAGTCCGATGGGCGGCACCACCAGATCCACCACCACCGCCTTGTCGATGGGGCCGCCGCGGAGCACCCGCAGCCTGCCCACCGGATCGGGCGACACGGCGCTGGTCAGCGGCAGATCCTCGGCGACGGTGAGACCGAGCGCGGTGCTCAACGCCGACAGGGTGCGCTCGCAGAGCGCGGTGGGCAGGCTCATTCGGGATTACCTCCGGTGCGGGCCTTGTGCACCCAGGCACTGGCCAGTTCGGGATTGTCGCGGCGGGCGGGGGAGGCGATGACGGTCGCCGTCCGGCGCGGCGAGTCGCCGGTGATGATGTCGTCGTCGCCGACCCACCACCCCTGCTTGCGCAGTTCCAACCGTCGCCGCCGGTAGGCCACCTGCAGGCCGTCGCTGCGCACGTGCAGCTCGTCGGACAGGTCGAAGGGCAGCAGTTCGGGCCGCTGCGATTCCACCACCGGCCGGTCCTGCAGCAGAATCTTCTCGATGCGCTTGCGCGCGTTGCCGTCCGCCCACGCCCCGGTGAAGAAATTCCGGTAGCCCAGGATCTTGACCAGCGTGCGCTCCTGGGAGAGCGGAATATTGAAGTCGTAGAGCAGCATGTCGCCGATCGGCAGCCGGATGTGCAGCTTCACGATGTTCGGCAGATACCAGGCGTTGGTCACGGTGACCGATTCCGGGCGAGGTCGCCGCCGGGCCAGCAGTCCCCACAGTCCCTTGGGCAGTGGCGGGCTGAGCTGGATATCGGCCTCGGCCGACCAATCCGTCTGGCGGATACGAAAATCCGGGATTTCGGGCTTGTCCGGGTTGCCGAAGCTGGTGCCGTGCACGAACGGCGTATGCGCGGCGTCGACCACGTTCTCCAGTGCCCGTTCGTAATTGGCGTCGATCTCCATCTCGAACTGCACCACCCGGAACTCCGGGTCGTCGTGTTCGGGAATGACCGGGATGGGCGGGCGTTCCGCCTCCGGGAGATCGCCCAGGAACGCCCAGACCATGCCGTAGCGCTCCACGGTCGGGTAGGCGTCGATCCGCGCCTTGCGGGGGATCTTGCGCTCCTCGGCATTGGCCGGGATCTTCACGCAGACACCCTCGCTGTTGTACTGCCAGCCGTGGTACGGGCAGGCGATGCAGTCGTCGGTGACCGTGCCCATGGACAGCGCCCCGCCTCGATGGACACACAGATCCGACAGGCAGGTGACCGTGCCGGAGCGGGTGCGGAACAGCACGAAATCCTGCCCGAGACAGGTCACCTTCCGGGGTTGCCGCCCGATGCGGTCGGCGAATTCCAGGGCGTACCAGAAGTTCTTCAGCATGGTGGTTCCTATCGCCGGGTCAGACGCAGTGCGGCATCGTCGAATTCGGCCAGTTCGGTCTTGGCCGCGGCATCGCCGCGCAGGTGCGTCCGCAGGAAGATCGAGACCAGCCGCGCGAACGACGGCAGGGCGTCGGTGTCACCGACGCCGTCGAGGAAGGCGCGTGCGGCGGTGGGGTCCGCGTCGGCGATCCCGAAGTGGTTGGCTCTCGGCACCTCCGCCAGCAGGTGATCGCCGTCGGGCAGCGCCTCGGTGAAGGTGCGCCGCACCGGATCGGGCCGTTCGTCCCCCTCCTCGCCGTAGCGGTCGGCGCTGCCCTGGATCACCCCGTCGCATGACCCCACACCCAGCAGCACCGGGCAGGCGGTCTGGGCGGGCAGCACGGTGCCCGGCGCCCAGCCCAGCATGGTGGCGACGAGCGTGTGCGCGCCCCAGGCGAATACCGCCGCGATCTCGGGGAAGAAGCGCGCGGACTGGAGGGCCACGGTGCCGCCCGCCGAATGTCCGCCCAGCGCGACTCGCTCCAGATCGAGAGCGCCGCGCAAGGGTGGCTGTTCGTTCAGGTCGGCCAGGGCGGCCAGCACCGCGCCGATGGTGGGGCAGGTCGGCCGGGTGCCGTAGGCGTCCGGGCGGGCGGCGTCCAGATCCACGCCCGGGGTGAGCCCACGCTGCCCGCCGAACAGTTCGGCGACCCGATCCAGGGTGACCACCACGAATCCGGTCGCGGCGACCGCGGTGGCGAAGCGGCGGTAGGACTCCTGCCCGACATTGACCCCGGACAGGAACACCACCACGGGATAGGGCGCGTCCGCCGGATCTGGCGGGAACACGCCGGTGAGCCGTTCGGCGTCGGAACCGGTGGCGACGGCCGGGTAGTAGACCTTCAGGTGGGCGGTGTCGAATGGTGCGGTGCCGTCGGTGCGCGCCGACCACCACAGGGAGCGGATGAGTGTCATGCGGTCGGCCTCGGCAGTTCACGGTCGCCGCCCCAGAGCGCGCGCACCAGCCGCTGGGTGAGTTCGGGCCCGAAGAACCGCTCTCCCATGACATTGGCCGGATCCCGCTCGGCGATATTGCGCCGGATGGCCAGATCCCGCTCGGCGAGTGCGGGGCGTTCCGCGGCGGGCACGGGTTCGGCCGCGTCCACCCAGGTCAGCCACTGCTCCACTCTGGACGTCAGCACCTGCGCCACGGTATCGAGATTCGGTCGCGTGGGGGGAAAGGAGTAGCAGTACGCGGTGGGGGAGAGGCTGCCGCGAATGAAGCCGGTGCGGCTGGTGAACCAGGTGAAATCCGGGTGGTCGCGCTTGAAGTCCAGCCAGGGTTCGTCATTGGGGGCGTAGAAGTCGTCGAAGTACGCGCCGTCGCCGACGAGGTCGCCGCGCGGGATCGCGTCCACGTAGAACCAGCCCTCCGGCCACAGCAGCAGCGCCGATCCGAGGTGCGGCACCCGGATGTGCGGGCCCAACCACGCGGTGAGATGCAGATTCACGAAACCGGTTCGGGGATCGCCGATCCAGGAGTGCACCAGCCAGTCGATCTCCGGTCCGGAGTAGGCGGCGAGGCTGCCGGAGGGGCCACCGTCCGGGTCGCCGTAGGTCTCCAGATCGGCGGTCGAGGGGTCACGGGTGAGCGAGAAGCATGCGGCGATAAGGGATTTCAATCCGGTCAGCAGCGCCCGCCACTCCTCGAAGGTCTCGGTCACATCGGCGCGCGGGGTCTGGTCGACCAGCTGCTCGACGTGTTGCAGGGTTTCGCTCATGGCTGCTCCGGAGTCGTCGATACGGTTGTCACACGGCTGCTTTCGTCAGGGCACGGGTAGGGAATCGAAGGGTTGACGCGGGCGATCGGCCACCAGGTCGGTGCCCCGGGATACGAGGCGGTTGGCGGCCTGGGCCGGTCGGATGCGGGCGCGAACGCTGGTGGCCCCGGCCGGAACCGGGGTGATGTCGGGATGGCTGATCACCCCGGCGAACGGGCCCTCCCAGACCGTCCAGAGGGTGAAATCGGGGCTGAGCGCGTAGATCCCGCCGGTGAGCCCGCCACTGTCGTCGAGTCCGGCGGCCACCACGTTGAGCCGATTCTCGGCCGCGCGTTCGGGCAGTCCGAGGCGCGCCTCCCACGGTTCGGCGGGAGTGTGGCACACCGCGACCACATCGGCGTCCTGGACGGCCGCCAGCCGGAAGGTCTCGGGAAACAGCGCGTCGTCGCCGACCACCAGCGCCAGCCGGCCCCAGGGCAGTTCGATCACGGTGAGGGCGGAGCCGGGCGCGGTCAGCCAGGGGTGGCGCGCGGTCGGATGCAGCTGCGGCTGGCGCGCCACCACCCCGTCGGCGTTCACCAGCAGACCGTGGTGAGCGACGCCCTCACGGACGGTGGTGACCGCGTGCGCGGTGGTGTCGCGCAGGGCGTCCACGAGTGCGGGGACCGGCAGGGCGGCCAGTTCCGGCAGCACGATCAGCTGGACGTCGGCGGTGGCCAGCGC
>NZ_JASCXP010000507.1:0-4552 GCF_030010695.1 Nocardia sp. CC201C | reverse complement strand
GCTACCGGCCCGGGGCGTGGCGCCCGGGGCCCGATTGTGTTTCCCGCCACTTTGTCTACGACGGCTCGTAGTGTGACCTACTACACGCTGTAGTCTGCGGGCATGCCTATGTGGATCATCCCGATCATCGCGATCGTCAGCGCCGTACTCATCGCCATCCTCTTCGTGGGTGGTTTTCCCAAGGATGACCACTGATCAACCCGCTTTGGCCTCGCGCTTGCGCGTGAGGACCGCGGCGGCCGCACCGCCCGCGGCACCCAGTGCCAGGGCGGTCGGCACGCCCACCTTCGCGGCCTTGCGCCCGGTGCGGAAGTCACGAATCTCCCACCCGCGATTCTTGGCCACCTCGCGCAGATCCGAATCCGGATTGATGGCCACCGACGTGCCCACCAGCGAGAGCATCGGCACGTCGTTGTGGCTGTCGGAGTAGGCCGTGCAGCGCTTCAGATTCAGGCCCTCGCGAATCGCCAGGGTGCGCACCGCGTGCGCCTTGCCGAGTCCGTGCAGGATGTCGCCCACCAGGCGGCCGGTGAACACGCCGTCGCGGCTCTCCGCGACCGTGCCCAGCGCACCCGTGAGACCTAGTCGCTTGGCGATCACCTGCGCCAGCTCCACCGGGGTCGCGGTGACCAGCCACACCTGCTGACCGGCGTCGAGATGCATCTGCGCCAGCGCGCGGGTGCCCGGCCAGATCTTGTCGGCGATGATCTCGTCGTAGATCTCCTCGCCCAGTTCGGCCAGTTCGGCGGTGGAGCGTCCGGCGATGAAGGCCAGCGCCTTCTCCTTGCCGCTGGCCATATCGGCGCTGCTCTCCTTGCCGCTGACCCGGAACTTCACCTGTTTCCAGGCGATATCCACCAGATCCGAGGTCTTGAAGTACTTGCGCGCCGCCAGCCCGCGCGCGAAATGCACGATGGACGCGCCCTGCACCATGGTGTTGTCGACATCGAAGAACGCCGCCGCGGTGAGATCGCGCGGCACCGATTCGGCGACCGGCTCCTCGGCCTCGTGCAGGGCGAGCGCGGCCTCGGCGCTGGCCTCGCCCGCCAGATTGGCGCGAACCTCCTCCTCCGTCGGGCCGAACGGGCTGCGGGCGATCCGGGTGAACTGGTCCTGCAGGCCACCCCAGCGGGTGGGAAATTCACCGAATCGTCCCGCGATGAAACTCGTCCTCGCCTCTTTCGATCGTTCCGGCACCAGTACCTCCGCGGGGTTCACGTGAACACGTCCACAGTATCCCGGCCCGATGGCCGGAACGTAGACGGCGATCGACAAGTGTTGAATGACGCTCATGAGTGATCCCACACCGAGTGATCCCACCCCGCAGGTGACCCTGCTGACCCGCGCCGGGTGCCACCTGTGCACCATCGCGCTCGAACAATTGCGCGTCGTCTGCGCGGAATTCGGCATCGAACCCGCCACCGTGGATGTGGACGAGGCCGCGGCCACCGATCCGGGATTGCGCGCCGAATACGGCGACCGCCTGCCGGTGGTCCTGCTGGACGGGCGGGAACATAGCTATTTCGATGTGGACGAGCCGCGACTGCGGGCCGATCTCGCCCGGTGAAACGCGGCGTGGACGCCGGGGGAGATTTCCGGCGCGTCCCGTAGCGGTGTCCGCACGATAGGGGTTGAATGACCCACGGGGCCGGAGCCTGGCACAAAGTGACTGAATTCACCGACTTTGTGAAGGGCTGCACAAGCGGTTACGGTGGTGGCACGCAACCCGCCTCGAGGGTCTCTCGGGGGCAGTGGTAGCAGCCCCTAGAACCCGACACGACCTGCAACGCGACCGCCTCGCGACGGTCGCCCCGGCGTCGGGTCGACAGCACGAAACCCGGACACCCACCCCCGGCCGGACGAGGAGCGCAAGCGACGTGACAGAGCAGCATGAGACGCCCGGTGGCGTCTCCGGCAGGGCTCTGCAGAAGGACATACCGCAAGCCACGGTAGCGCGGCTCGCCACGTATCTCCGGGTGCTCGCCGTTCTCGCCGACGAAGGTACGGCCATCGTATCGAGTGAGGAACTGGCTGTCGCGGCGGGTGTCGGTTCCGCCAAACTGCGCAAGGATCTTTCGTTCCTCGGACCCAACGGTGTGCGCGGGGTCGGCTACGACGTGATCAAACTGCGCGACCGCATCGAGGATGTGCTCGGCCTGTCCGAGGGCCACCGCGTGGTGCTGGTGGGCGCGGGCAATCTGGGCCGCGCGCTGATCGGCTACGGCGGATTTCGGCGGCGCGGTTTTTCCATGGTCGGCATCTTCGACAACGATCCGGCGGTCATCGGCACCACCGTGAGCGGCCTGCCGATCCGCGATGTGGCCGAGCTGCCCCGGGCCATCGGCCTGCTGGAACCGACCATCGCGGTCATCACGGTGCCCGACGCGGCCGCGCAGGGGGTCTGCGACCTGCTGGTCGAGGCCGGTATGCAGAGCATTCTCAGCTTTTCCCCGGTCGCGCTGGACGCACCCGACGTCGTGGAGGTGCGGCGGGTGGACCTGGCGGTCGAGATGCAGTTGCTGTCCTTCGAACGCGCCCGCAACGCCGAACTCGAGGCCGCCGAATCCGAGGTGGCGGCCGGGGAGACGGTGGGCGCGGATACCGTGCGCGCGGCGGCCGACGCGGCGCTGGAGCGCACCGTGCACACCGCCGAACGCGGCACACGGCGGGTGACGCCGATTCAGACTTCTCATGCGGCAATGGAGCCAACCAAGGGATCGGTGGTCACGCCATGAGTGTGCTGCTCGTCGGTATTTCACATCGGAGCGCGCCGGTCGCGGTGCTGGAGAAGGTCGCGATCACCGAGGACGACCGGCCCAAGCTGACCGACAGGATGCTCGCCTCCAGCCACGTCTCGGAGGCCATGATCGTGTCCACCTGCAACCGGGTGGAGATCTACGCGGTGGTCGACGCCTTCCACGGCGGGCTCGGCGAGATCAGCGACCTGCTCACCAAGCACTCCGGGCTACCGCTGCCCGAACTCACCAAACACGCCTACGTGCGCTACGCCGAGGCCGCCGCCGAGCACCTGTTCGCGGTCGCCTCCGGCCTGGACTCCATGGTGGTCGGCGAACAGCAGGTGCTCAGCCAGATCCGCGCCGCCTACGCCGCCTCCGACGCGCAGCAGGCCGCCGGGCGCACCCTGCACGAACTGGCGCAGCACGCGCTGCGGGTGGGCAAGCGGGTGCACTCCGAAACCGGTATCGACCGCGCGGGCGCGTCGGTGGTGTCGGTGGCCCTGGACCGGGCCCGCATGGTGCTCGGCGCGGCCGAGATGAGCCGCGAGGCTGCCGCCAGCGTCAGCGAAACCGCTGTGGCGCCGTATGATTCGGCACTCGTCGGCCGCACCGCGCTGGTGCTCGGCGCGGGCGCCATGGGCGGACTCGCGGTGGCGCAGCTGGCGCGGGCCGGGGTCGGGCGCGTCATCGTGGTGAACCGGACCCTGGAGCGGGCGCAGCGCTTGGCGCGCACCGCCACCGATATGCACGGCGTGACCGCCGACGCCATGGAGATGTCGCGCATGGTCGAGGCCATGGCGGCGGCCGACGTGGTGGTCACCTGTACCGGCGCGGTCGGCGCGGTGGTGACCCTCGCCGACGTGCACCGCGCCCTGGCCGGTCGCCCGCATCAGCACCTGGTGATCTGCGATCTGGGCCTGCCGCGCGATGTGGAGCACGCCGTGGCCGGGCTGCCGGGCGTGACCGTCATCGATATGGAGACGTTGCAGCGCGACCCGGCGGCCGGGGCCGCCGCCGCCGACACCGTCGCCGCGCGCGGCATCGTCGCCGACGAACTCGCGAAGTACCTGGCCGGACAGCGAATGGCCGAGGTCACCCCGACCGTGGCCGCGCTGCGCCAGCGCGCGGCCGAGGTGGTCGAAGCCGAACTGCTGCGCCTGGATTCGCGGCTGCCGAGCCTGGCCGCCGACGACCGTGAGGAGGTGGCGCGCACCGTGCGCCGCGTCGTCGACAAACTGCTGCACGCACCGACGGTGCGGGTCAAGCAGCTGGCCTCCACGCCGGGAGGCGACAGCTACGCCGAAGCGCTGCGTGAGCTGTTCGAACTGAAACCCGGTGCGGCACAAGCGGTCGCCGCACCCATGGAAATCGCGGCGCTCGGGGAGCTCGCCGACGATTTCACCGCCGCACATCTCGGGGACGAACAGGGGCCCAACTCATGACCGGAGCGATGGTGCACGGAGATCAGGACACGAGGGCGCGCGGCACGGTCGAATCACCGTGGCGCATCGGTACCCGCGGCAGCCTGCTGGCGCTGACCCAGGCGGGCACCGTGCGCGACGCCCTGGTCGCGGCGGGCCAGCACGCCGAACTCGTGATCGTGAAGACCGCGGGCGACAAATCGTCGGACCCGGTCGAGAAGATCGGCGTCGGCGTGTTCACCGCCGCCCTGCGCGAGGAGTTGGCCGCGCAGACCGTCGATATCGCGGTGCACTCCTACAAGGACCTGCCGACCGCGCCGGACGAGCGCTTCACCATCGCGGCCGTGCCGCCGCGCGAGGATCCGCGCGACGCCCTGGTGGCGCGCGACGGCC
>NZ_JASCXP010000506.1:0-4561 GCF_030010695.1 Nocardia sp. CC201C | reverse complement strand
ACGTCGCGCGCTGTGCCGACACCGCGCCCAACAGCGCACCCCTGCCCGTGCAGTACGCGGACTTCGCGCTCTGGCAGCGCGAGGTGCTCGGCAGCGCCGACGACGCCGATTCGGTGCTGGCCCGACAGCTGGACTACTGGAGCAACCGGCTCCGCGGCGTGCCCGAGGTGCTGGCCCTGCCCACCGACCGCCCCCGCCCGGCCGTCGCGACCAACCGCGGCGGCGCGGTGAACGGCAGCCTGGACGCCGAATTGCACGCGGCCACCGTCGAATTCGCCACTGCGGCCCGCGCCACCCCGTTCATGGTGCTGCACACCGCGCTGGCCGTGCTGCTGGCCCGGCTCTCGGGCACCCGCGACATCGTCATCGGCACGCCCGTCGCCGGTCGCGGCGACGAGGCGCTCGACGACCTGGTCGGCATGTTCGTCAACACCCTGGTGCTGCGCACCGATGTCCGCCCCGACGCTACCCTCGCCGAACTGCTGGCGCAGGTGCGCGATACCGATCTGGCCGCCTTCGAACACGCCGCGGTGCCGTTCGAGCAGCTGGTCGAGGTGCTGAATCCGGCGCGCTCCCAGGCGCATGCGCCGATCTACCAGGTCGGGTTCACCCTCCAGAACCACAGCCAGCCCGAGTTCCGCCTGGCTCGCCTTGCCATCGCCGCCATCGACGCGGGGGTGCGCCCCATCCAGTTCGACCTGGACTGGACGCTCACCGACCGCTACGACGCCGCGGGCGCGCCCGCGGGCATCGACGTGCATCTGCACTATGCCGTCGACCTGTTCGACGAGGCGACGGCGCGCGACGTCCTCGCCGCCTTCGAACGGGTGCTGCGCGCCATGATCGCCGATCCGCGGTGCGCGGCAGGCGATGTGGAGCTGCTGTCGGTGGCCGAGCGGGGGCTGCTGCTGTCCGACCGCAATGCCACCGTCCGGCCGCTGCCCCGGGAAACCCTCGCCGACCTGCTCGACCGGCGGGCCGAACTCGATCCGGACGCCGTCGCCCTCCGCTTCGAGGGTGATGCGCTCACCTACGCGGAGCTGGCCGCGCGGGCGAATCGGCTGGCGCGTGGGCTGATCGCGGCGGGTGTCGGCCCGGACGACATCGTCGGCGTCACCGCGCACCGCTGCTTCGACATGGTGATCGCGCTGCACGCCGTCGTGCAGGCGGGCGCGGCCTATCTGCCGGTCGATCCGGAGCATCCGGTCGAGCGCATCGCACACGTCCTCGCCACCGCGAACACCACGCTGGTGCTGACCGTCGGCGGAGTCGACCTGCCCCCGGTCGACGGGGTGCGCTACCTGGACGTCGCCGCGGCGGAGCCGTCCGCACCGGCCGCCGGGCCGATCACCGACGCCGAGCGCCGCACCCCGCTGCGGCCCGACAATCTCGCCTACGTGCTGTTCACCTCCGGCTCCACCGGCCTGCCCAAGGGGGTGGCGACCAGCCACGCCGCCATCATGAATCAGCTGCGCTGGCTCGCGGACCGATACGGGGTCACCCGCGACGACCGGATCATGCAGCGAGCGCCGCTCACCTTCGACGTCTCGGTGTGGGAATGCTTCCTGCCCGCGCTCGTCGGAGCGCCGCTGCTGATCCCGCGGCCGGGCGGCCATCAGGATCTCGACTATCTGGCCGGGCTCATGCGCGACTTCGGCGTCACCATCGCCGAACACGTGCCCTCGGTGCTGGCGGCGCTCATCGCCGAGGGACACGGCGACGCGCTGCGTTCCTTCCGCCATCTGCACACCGGCGGCGAGGCGCTGCCCGCCGAACTGCTGACCCTGCTGCGCGAACATGTCGGCGGCGCGGTGCACAACGCCTACGGACCCACCGAGGCGGCCATCTCCGCCGTCTACCACGAATTCGGCACGACCGACGCCGATTACGAGGTCCCGATCGGCCGACCCAACTGGAACACCCGCGCCTATGTGCTGGACACCCGGCTGCGCCCGGTGCCGACCGGCGTCACCGGCGAACTGTACCTGGCCGGGGCGCAGCTGGCCCGCGGCTATCAGGGGCGCGGCGCGCTCACCGCGGAACGCTTCACCGCCGACCCCTTCGGCGTGCCCGGCAGCCGCATGTACCGGACCGGCGACCTGGTGCGCTGGAACCGGGACGGTGATCTGGTGTACTTGGGCCGCAACGACTTCCAGGTCAAGCTGCGTGGCCAGCGCATCGAACTCGGTGAGATCGAGGCGGCGCTGCTGGCGTCGCCGGGCGTCGCCCACGCCGCCGTTCTGCTGGCGGAGGATACGGCGGGCACCGAATGTCTGGTCGGATACATTGCCGGAGAGGGTATTTCCGCGGATTCGGTACTGGAGCAGCTGCGCGACCGGCTGCCCGGTTACATGGTGCCCGCGCATCTGGTGGTACTGGACGACATGCCGCGCACCGCTGTCGGCAAGCTCGACCGCAAGGCGCTGCCCGCCGTCGAGTTCACCGCCACCGCCACCGCTTTCCGCGCGCCCCGAGAAGGCGCGGAGTCGGTGCTGGCGGCCCTGGTGGCGGATCTGCTGGCCAGCGGACCCATCGGTGCGGACGACGACTTCTTCGGCCGCGGCGGCAATTCGCTGCTCGCCATGCGCCTGGTGGCCCGCGCCAACGCGGCGCTCGGCTGCGATCTGAGCGTGCGCGAGGTCTTCGACGCGCCCACCGTGGCCGAATTGGCACTGCGCGCCGTCCGCTCCGACCGCCAGGCGGTGGCGTTGACGCCGCGGCCGCGTCCGGAGCGAATCCCGCTGTCCCTGGCGCAGACTCGAATGTGGCTGCTCAACCGCCTGGACCCGGGATCGCCGCTCTACAACATTCCCGCCGCCCTGCGGCTCACCGGAACCCTGGATCTCGACGCCCTGCGCGCCGCCGTCATCGATGTCATGGCACGGCACGAGGCGTTGCGCACGCTGTTTCCGGCGGACGCCGACGGCCCGCGGCAGGACATCCTGCCCGTCGCCGCGGTGCCCGCGCCCGACCTCACGCCGGTCGACGCCGCGGACCTGCCGAGCGCGGTCGCGGCCGTGGCGGGACGCGGCTTCGAGCTGCGCACCGAACTGCCGGTGCGCGTCGCCCTGCTGCGCGCCGCCCCGGACGAGCACGTACTGGTCGTGGTGACCCACCACATCGCCGCTGATGGCGTGTCCACCGGCCCGCTGGCCCGCGATCTCATGGTGGCCTACGCCGCCCGCGCCGAGGGGTCGAGGCCGTCGTGGCGGCCGCTGCCGGTGCAGTACGCCGATTTCACGCTGTGGCAGCGGGAAGCCCTCGGCGACGCCGACGATCCCACCTCGGCGCTGGCCGCCCAGATCGCCCACTGGCGAACCGAACTCGCCGGGCTGGCCCCCGTGCTGGAACTGCCGACCGACCGCCAGCGACCGCCGGTGTGGACGGGCCGGGGCGCGGCGCTGCTGTTCGAACTGTCCGCCGACACCACCGCCGCGATCGCGGAACTGGCGCGCCGCCACGGTGTCTCGACCTTCATGGTGGTGCACGCCGCCTACGCGGTGGTGCTGGCACGCCTGGCCGGAACCGACGACGTCGCCATCGGCACCCCGATCGCCGGACGCTCCGAACAGGCCCTGGACGACCTGGTCGGCATGTTCGTCAACACCCTGGTGCTGCGGACTCCGGTGTGCTCGGATGCCACCTTCGCCCAGCTGCTCACCACCGTCCGCGAGGCCGACGTGCGGGCCTTCGCGCACGCCGACCTGCCGTTCGAGCGACTGGTGGACGAGTTGAATCCGGTGCGTTCCCAAGCGCATTCGCCGATCGTGCAAGCGCTGCTCACCTTCGAACACCGCGACGACACCGTCGTGCGGCTGCCCGGCCTGGAGGTCTCCGGCTTCCCGATCGAGAACACCGCGGCCCAATTCGACCTCGCGTTGGCCTGCACCGAGATCGCCGCCGAGGACGGCCGCACGGCGCTGTCGGTGGCGCTGCGCTATGCCACCGACCTGTTCGACGCCGCCACCGTGTCCGCCTTCGCGCAACGTTTCCAGCGGGTGCTGCGCACCGCCGTCGCCGATGCCACCGCGCGGGTCGGCGATATCGAGCTGCTCGCCCCCGAGGAACGTGAACTCCTGCTGTCCGAGCGCAATGCCACCGCGGTCGGGCTCACGGCCGGTCCCACCGACTACGCGGCGCTGACCCTGGCCTCGCTCTTCGAGGGCCAGGTCGCGCGCACGCCGGACGCGATCGCCGTGACCTACGGCAACACCAGCCTGTCGTACGCCGAGTTCGCCGGCAGGGCACGAAGACTCGCCCGCTTCCTGATCGCCGAGGGCGTCGGCCCCGATACCTTCGTGGCCCTGGACATGCGCCGCTCCCTCGACCTGGTAGTCGCCATGTACGCGGTCGTCATGGCCGGCGGCGCATACGTCCCCCTCGACCCCGACCACCCGGCCGACCGCACCCGGCACATCCTGGAAACCGCCCAGCCCCTATGCATTCTCACCACCTCCACCCCCACCTCCCCCAACGGCAACCCCACCAGTCCCGACGGCAACCGCACGACTCCCGACAGCAACCGCACCGCCCCCGACGGCGACTCTCCGTTGGTTCGCGG
>NZ_JASCXP010000505.1:0-4562 GCF_030010695.1 Nocardia sp. CC201C | reverse complement strand
TCGCCGTGCGGGCGGAATCGTCCGAGATGCCACTGCCGGGTCGGCCGCTGTCGCGAGCGCCCGCTTACGCCATCACCACCTCCGGCTCCACCGGCGTGCCCAAGGTGGTGGTGGTTTCCCGCGCGAATCTCGCCACCCTGATCGGCTCGCGGGACTACCCGTACACCGATGGCGAACTGGTCACTTTCTCGGCCATGCGGCTGATCTGGGACGGTTCCCTGATGGCGCTGGCCTGGGCGCTCACGGTGGGTGGCACGAGCGTGCTGCCCGACGCCCGGATGCTGCGCGACGCGGACGCGGTCGCCGCGCTAGCCCGTCGCCACGCGGTGACCCACCTCGTCGCCACCCCGTCGTTCTACCGGCTGCTACTGCCGCGTCTGGTCGGACTGCGGTCGACGCTGCGCATCGTGACGCTGGCCGGCGAGGCGCTGTCGGCGCGTGTGGTGGACGAACACCGCGAGACCCTGCCCGCCGCCGCCCTGTACAACGAATACGGCCCCACCGAGGCGACCGTCACCTGCATCGTGCACACCGTCGCGGACATCCCGAGACAGGTGGTGCCGATCGGCAGGCCGACCGCGGGCAGCACGGCGCACCTGCTGGACGATCGGCTGCGTCCGGTCCGCAGTGGCACGCGGGGCGACCTGTACCTCGGCGGCGGACAGATCACCGATGGCTACGCCGCCCAGCCTGGCCTGACCGCGACCCGCTTCGTGGCCGACCCGTTCGCCGCCGAACCGGGTGCGCGCATGTACCTGACCGGCGACCTCGCCCGCACGGACGCCCACGGCGATATCGAATTCCACGGGCGCGCCGACAGTCAGCTCAAGGTTCGGGGTGTGCGCATCGAACGCGGTGCGGTGGAGACGGTGCTGGAAGCCCATCCGGCCGTGCGTGAAGCGGTCGTACTGCCGGTCACCGATGTCGACGACACCGTATATCTGGCCGGCTTCTGGGTGCCGGTGGACAGCGCCGCCGTCTCGCCCGCATCGAGTGCGTTGGCCGAGTTCTGTGCCGAACGTCTGATGCCCGAGGCGGTTCCGGCGCGCTTCGTACCCATCGACGCGCTGCCGATCGCGGCGGGCAGCAGCAAGCTCGACGAATCCGCCCTGCGCGCGCTGCTGCACAAACCCGTTGATCGGCAGCCGGTTTCGCGGGACGACTGGTCCGAGGCCGAGCGCGCGATCGGCGCGATCTGGTCGGAAGTGCTGCTGCACGACGAATTCGACCGCGAGGACCGCTTTCTCGACGTCGGCGGCAACTCCCATCGTGTGGTCGCGCTGCACCTGCGGCTGGAGGCGCGCTGGCCGGGCGCGATCTCGGTGGGCCTGCTGTTCGATCTGGACACCGTGGCCGCGCAGGCCGCCGCGCTGCCCGCGGACCCGGCGCACACCGCCGAACCCGCCACGGCGGCCGACATCCCCCTGGCATTCGAGGTGTGAAGGACATCGTGACCACGCCAGCATTACGTGACGACGACATCGCCATCATCGGGATCGGCGCGCGCTTCCCGGACGCGGCGAACCTGGACGAGTTCCGCGCCAATCTCGCCGCCGGACGCGATTCCATCGGCCCCATGCCGGATTCCCGCGCCGAGGCGACCGGCCTGGACCGCCGCGTCCGGTACCTGCCCATGGGCCACCTCACCGATATCCACACCTTCGACTACGCCTTCTTCGGGCTGTCCAAACGCGAAGCGGCGCTGATGGATCCGCAACAGCGGATCGCCTTGGAACTCGCCTACCGCGCCGTCGAGGACGCCGGATACGCCCCCGACACCCTGCGGTCGGCGAGCACGGCGGTGGTGTTCAGCGCACCCATGCCCGGCTATCACGCCATGGCCGTCGATCCGGGACCGCTCGCCATGCTGGGCAATCTGCCCTTCGCCACCCCGGCCCGAATCGCGCATCTGCTGGGTTTCGACGGTCCGTGTTACGCCGTCGACAGCGGTTGCAACGCCTCCCTCATCGCCGTGCACCACGCCTGCCGGGAATTGCGCGGCGGCGACGCGGATTACGCGCTCGCCGGGGGCGTGAGCGTACGCGCGGGCGGCTCCCCGGCCTGGACCGCGCGGACCATGACCGAGATCGCCTCACCCGGCAACCAGGTGCGGGCCTTCGACGCCGACGCCGACGGCACCGTCCCCGGTGAGGGCGGCGCGGCCCTGCTGCTGACCACCCTCGCGCGCGCCCGCGCCGACCGCGCACCGGTGTACGCCGTCATCCGCGGCAGCGCCGTCCTGCACAACGGACACTCCAGCGCCACCATCAGCACCCCGAGCGCCGCCACCCAGGCCAGGGTCATCGACCGCGCCTGGCGCAAGGCGGGGGTCGACCCCCGCACCGCCGGCTACCTCGAGGCACACGGTTCCGCCACCCGCCTGGGTGACGCCGTCGAACTCGAGGGCCTGCGCACCGCTTTCGCCGACCGCGACACACCACTGCCGATCGGCTCGGTCAAAACCAATATCGGCCACCTCGATCACGCCGCCGGAGTAGCGGGCCTGGTCAAAGCGGTCCTCTCCGTCGCCCACGGTCAACTCTTCCCGTCCCTGCACTTCCACCGCCCCACCGGCGACCTCGACCTGGCCGCCGCCGGAATCGAAGTGGTCACCACCCCGCGCCCCTGGCCGGGCGACACCCCCCGCCTGGCGGGCGTGAGCTCCTACAGCCTCGGCGGCGCGAACGCCCACTGCGTCATCCAGCAAGCGCCGGACGCGCGCCCACCTGCGCCCGCAACCGTGGCGCAGATGGCCCTGATGGGCGAACGGGTCGCGCGCGTGGCCTCGCCGCACGATGCCGACCCGCGTACCGATATCGCGGCCCGAACGACCGCCCGGTCCGCCACGGCAATGTCATCGCCGACCGAGGATGCGCCCCCGGCGACCGATCCCGCGCCGAGGGCGGATGACACCGCGCCGCACGTTCGCGAGGCGGGGGAGCCGGCCACGAATGGCGCTGTGCGGCAAGCGAACAACGGCGACACCGCGGAATGGGTCGCGCCGCCACCGATAGCCCCCGGCGACCGTGCGCACGTCGACTCTCCACAGCGGTCGGATGTCGGGCAGCCGGGGATGGTTGGGCGGATGCGCACCGAGGATGTCGGACGGGCGGTGAGTGGGACGGACGGGCATCCACCGGCGGATGATGCCGTGCCGCAGGACCGCGAGGCGGGGGTGCTGACCACGAATGGTGAGGTGCCGCGAGCGACCAGCGGTGGTTCGGGAGCGCGGGGCGCGCTGCGACCGGAAGAATTTGTCGACCGTGCGAATGCGGACCTGCGACACAGTGCCGGGCGGGGGCGGGGCGAGGAAGGCGGGCGGTCACTGCGTGCGGATCCCGCTGAGAGCGGTCGGGTGCTGGCGGATGACGTCGGCCGAGGGCGGAACGCCGACCTCGAGGGCGGACGTTTGCCGCGTGATGTAGGGCGGGTGGACGGTGCGCCGGTTCGGCGGCTTGTCGGGGTGTCGGCTCGGACTCCCGCCGCGTTGGCGGAACTGTGTGGCACGCTCGCGGGGTATGTGCGGGGCGGTGCGGTCGAGTTCGCGGATGTCGCCTTCACCCTCGGTCGGGGCCGGGCGCACCTCGGCTACCGTGTCGCGGTAACCGCCAGCGGCAATGCGGAATTGGCGGATGCGCTCGACATGCGCGGTAGCGCCGTCGGGCAGGCCGGTGCGCGGCCGGTCGCGCCGCGAGTGGCGCTGCTGCTCTCGCCCGGTGCGACGCCGGTTGATCCGCGCGTCGGGGCCGGTGCGGGTGCCGAAGGAACGCATTCGACCGCAGCAGGTTCCGTCGACGCGGGTGGGACGATCGGAGAGGGGCCTACGCACTCGGTGGGGGCCTCGCTGCCCGTGCAGTTGCCTGCCGTCGGCGCGGTCGCGGATGTGCTCGCCGGGCAGCTCGCGGCTCATGACCTGTTGCGCGACTGGGGGATTCGGTTCGGAGCTGTGCTCAGCGGAGGAGCGTCGAAGTTCCTCGCTCGCTATCTGCTGGGTTCGCGCGAGAGGGTGGATGCGGGGGAGTTGGCCGCCGCGGCGGCGGCACCCACGGTGGACCGGGCTCGGTTGCGTACCGCCGCGGAGACTCTGTTGCGGGACGGCTCGGTGGTTTTCGTCGACCCCAGCCGGGACGGTGTGCTGGGTCGCTTCCTGGCCGAGGACCTCGCGGACCGTTCCGATGCGGAAGTGCTGTTCGGTGCACCGGATTCCGGCGGACCGCTCGGCATTCTGGCCCGCCTCTACGAGCGGGGAGTGGACCTCGATTGGGGGATGCAGCCGGACGAGGGTCGCCGGGTGCGACTGCCCGGACATCCGATGCACGGAACACGGTGCTGGGTAGACCTTCCCACCGCCGCTGCCCCCACCTCGACCGGCGCGGCCACCACTCCCGCCGCGTCCGATGCCGCCACGACCCGCGCGACCGAGACCGCTTCCGTCAGCGATCCAGCCGCGACTGCGACGGGTGCCGGTAGTGGCGGGACTGTGACGAGTGCCGGAGTGCCCGTGACCGCGATTGCTGCTGCCGGTGTCGGCGGGACTGCGACCGCTGCCACCACCCGTCCGG
>NZ_JASCXP010000504.1:0-4579 GCF_030010695.1 Nocardia sp. CC201C | reverse complement strand
TGAGCCGGACGATGCCGCCGCGCAGGCGTTCCCGCTCCCGCCCGGACAGCGCGTCCGGGTGGGCGGCGGTGGCGGACAGGTCCGCGCCGAGGATTCGGTCCAGCGCCGGATTCGCCTGTCCCGGTACGGGTCCGGCGACCAGGTCGGCCAGCACCGCGCCCGCGTCCACCGAGGCCAGCTGGTCCGGATCGCCGACCAGGACGAGGCGGGCGTCCGGGCGGACGGCGGGCAGCAGGTGGCTCATCATGGTCAGCGACACCATGGAGGTCTCGTCCACCACGATGACGTCGTAGGGCAGGCGGTTGAATTCGTTGTGCCGGAAGCGGGACGCGCCGCCGCGCTGCCAGCCCAGCAGGCGGTGCAGGGTGGCGGCGGTGAGTTCCGGCAGGCCGATATCCCCGGCCTGCTCCCGCACCGATTCCTGGAGGCGGGCGGCGGCCTTGCCGGTCGGCGCGGCCAGGGCGATGCGTAGCGCGGGCGCGCCCGGGGCCGCCTGCTGATGCGCCACCAGCAGCGCCAGCACCCGCGCGATGGTGTGGGTTTTGCCGGTGCCGGGGCCACCGGCGACCACGGTGGTCCACTGGGTGGCGGCCAGGGCCGCGGCCAGCCGCTGCCGGTCGGGCGGCTCTCCCGGCCCGGCCTGATCGGGGAAGAGCCGATCCAGTTCGCGCCGAACCAGTTCCGCGTCCACCATGGGGTGGGTGGCGGCGCGTTCGGTGAGCACCCGGCGGATGGTCTGTTCCTGCTGGTAGTAGCGGCTCAGGTAGAGCAGCGGTCCGGCGGGCGTGTCGACCAGGCGCAGCGGGGTGAGCGGTCCGGCCGGGCTGCCGCACACCAGCGGGCTCACCCGCAGCGCCGCGATGACGGCGTCCACATCGGGCCAGGGCAGCGTGGTCGGGTCGATGGCCGACTCTTCGGTGCCCTCGGCGTCCACGCCGATCTCGTGCATGCGCCGCAGCTCCAGGCAGACCGATCCGGAGCGTACGGCGCGCACCGCCAGCGCGGTCGCGAACAGGACGAGGGGCGAATCCTCCCGGCCCAGCCGCGCCAGCCGCACGGCGACGTGCACATCGGCGGCGGACAGCACACCCGCCTCGTTGAAGGTGCGCAGCGGCCCGGTGCCGCGCTGCGCCACCGCGATCGACGTCATCGCCCGGTCACCACCCTTCGCCCCGGCCCGACCGTCATGCCCGTCCTCCGCCCGTCTCGCCCGCCAGCAGGGCGGACAGTTCCACCACCAGCGCGGCGGGCGGCTCCCAGTCGAAAACGCCCGCACCGTCCGGGGTGTCGGGGCCGATCATGCCGCGCACGAACAGGTACCGGATGCCGCCGAGGTGGCGCTCCGGGGCGTAGTCGGGCAGCCGCCAGCGCAGATAGCGGTGCAGGGCAACCGAATACAGGATCGCCTGGAGCGGGTAGTGGGAGCGCATCATCTCGGCGGCCATCTGTTCGTGGGTGTAGTGGGCGACGGTGAGGTCGCCGGTGCCGAGGCGGTTGGTCTTGTAGTCGACCACCACGAAGCGCGGGCCCGGAATGCGCAGCACGGCGTCGATGCTGCCGGTGAGGTAGCCGCGCAGCGGGGTGTCGTCCAGATCGGCGAGCTGATCGGCGTAGTCGGCCAGCGGATCGCCGGGCGGGAGATGGCGGCGCAGCAGGGTGGCGATATGGGGCACGGTCACCCGCTCGCGGGCCGGGGTGTCGCCCCCGGCGAGGGGCAGTTCGAAATCGAGTTCGCTGAGCCGGTCGCGGGTGGGGATGTCGGCGAGGCAGCCGAAGCCGATCGGGGTGCGCATGACCGCCAGCAGGGCCCGCGACAGCACCTCCGGGTCGGCGTCGAACATCTGCTCGGCCACGGCGTGCGCGGTGCGGTCGCGGATCTCGGCGGCGAGGTCGGGGGCGTCGGTGTCGACGTACTCCAGCACCTCGTGCACGAGGGTGCCGAATTCGGCACCGTAGGGCAGATCGTTCATGAGCGAGGGCGCGGCCGCCGACACAGGGGCCGCGGCGTCGGCGAGCACGCTCGGTGCGTCGGGTTCGTCGGCGATGCCGCGCCCGTCCGGGATGTCGGTGGTGGGTGCGTGATCGTGGGCTCCGGCGGTGAGCGCCGAATAGGACGTGCGCCGCCAGTCGTGGTCGAGTACCCGGTCGAAGCGCGCGGCGGCGAGGTCACCGACCGCGCCGTCGGTGGTGGCGGCCGCCAGTCGGGCCGCCCGCGCCCGGTCCACCGGTTCCACCGTGATCACGCCGTCTCCGGCGGTGGCGGCCCAGGTGATGATGCGGTCCAGGGCAACGTGATCGGCGGGCACCGCCACCTTGTCGGCGACCTCGTCGCCGCCGGGTTCGCGGCCGAACAGCATGCGGTGCAGCGGGCCGGTGGCGGTGTTGTAGCTGGGCGCCCACCAGGCCACCACCTGCGCGCCGGCGCGGGTGAGCGCCACGTACAGCAGCCGCAGCTCCTCCCCCGCCGCCTCGGCCTCGGCGCACCGCTTGCGCTGAGCGTGGCCGGGAGCGTCGGGGCCGCCGACATCGAGCACGCGGCGGTCCCGCTCGTCGTGGAACAGCAGGGCCGCGTTCTTGGGCAGCATCATCGAGTCCCACGCGAAAGGCAGGTAGACGACCGGGAATTCGAGGCCCTTGCTGGCGTGCACGGTGGCGATCTGCACCGAACGGGCGTCGCGGTCCAGGCGGCGACTGCGGCCGGTGACCGCACCCGAGGCCGGATCGCGCACCCGGTCGGCGAGCCAGCGGGCCAGTGCGGTGAGGCCGAGGGATTCGCGCAGCGCCGCCTCGTCCAGCAGCTGGGCGAGCTGCCGCAGGTCGGTGAGCTGGCGTTCGCCGCCGTCCAGGGCGAGCAGGCGCGGTGCGAGTTCCCGTTCGGCGGAGAGCTTTTCGAATACGGCGGCGAATCCGGCGCGGGTGAACAGGCGGGCGGAATCGCGCAGCAGAGCGCTCAGCTGGCCAACGAGATCGGCTCCGCCGCTGTCGATCTCGACGGCGGACAGGCCGAACAGGGCGGTGCCCGCGGCCAGGCGGACGCGGTCGGCGCGGTGCGGCTGCTCCAGGGCGCGCAGCACCCACAGCCAGTCCATGGCCGATTCGGTGCCGAAAACGCTGGCCCCGCCGGTGAGTACGGAGGGCACCCCGGCCTTCTCCAGGGCGGCGCGCACCAGGTTCAGCTGGGTGTGGGTGCGCACCAGCACGGCGATATCGCCCGCGTCCACCGGGCGCTCGCCCGCGGACGTGGTGATGGTGACCCCGGATTCGAGCAGGCGCACGATATCGGCGGCCACATCGGTGGCGACGCGTTCGCGCTGGCGGCCCACGGTGGGGAAGCCGGACTTGTTGAGCGGTCCGGCACCGCTGCGCGGGAAACAGCGCAGCCGCAGCGGGGTGATGGCTTCGGCCGGGCCGGACAGCCGGGTCCACGGGCGAGTGGCGGCGACCGGGTGGACGCGAATCTCCGGATGTCCCAGGGCCGCTCCGCTCTGCACGTGCGCGAGGGCCTGGAGCAGTCCGGCGTCGCTGCGCCAGTTGACGGTGAGTTCGCGGCGGCTGTCGGCCACGGAGACGGCGGTCAGGTAGCTGAGCACCTCCGCGCCCCGGAAGGCGTAGATGGCCTGCTTGGGGTCGCCGACCAGGACGAGGGTGGCGTGGCCGTGGAAGGCGCGGCGCAGGATGTCCCACTGCAGCGGGTCGGTGTCCTGGAATTCGTCCACCAGCGCCACCCGGAACCGGTCCCGGATGCGGCGGCAGGCGCGCTCGCCGTGCTCGGTGTCGGCCAGCACCCGGTGCAGCAGCACCAGCAGGTCGTCGAAGTCGCGGATGCCCGAAAGCTGTTTGCGGCGTGCCACTTCCGCGCGCACCGCCTCGGCGAAGGCCACCCGCTCGGCCGCCGGATCGCCGTCGTACTCGGCCTGCGGCACCAGCATCGACTGCCGATCCCCCACCGCGGACACCGCCAGCTCGTGCGCCTCCGACGGGCTGAACGGCGCACCGTCGCGCGCGTACCGGCTCACGTACAGATCGTCGGCCACGGTGGCGACGACATCCTCGATGCTCTCCACCAGCCGGGCCCCCGGATCCCGCTCCCCCGCCAGCCCCAGCTCGTCCAGCATGCGCTGGCAGAAGCTGTGCGTGGTGGCGATCGACCCGGCGTCGAAATCCGACAGCGCCGCCAGCAGCCGCTCCCGCCGCAGCGCCACCTCCGCCGAATCCGCTTGCGCCAGCAGGGAAACCAGCTCATCCCGGGACTCCCGGGCCGCCTCCGGATCGGCCAGCCCGGTCGCCACCTCCACGAACCGGTTCCGCGTCCGCTCCCGCAGTTCCTGGGTGGCCGCCCGACTGAACGTCACCAGCAGCAGTTGCGAGATATCCACCCCCGCCTCGGCCACATACCGCACCGCCAACCCCACGATGGCGTACGTCTTCCCGGTCCCCGCACTGGCCTCCAGCACCATGGTCCCGGCGGGCAGCGGCCCCAGCAGATCGAACCGCGACTCGGCCCGCCCCTGCGGCACCGCGTCGCGGTCCGGCGTCCCGCCCGCCCCCGTCGCGTCGTACCCGGACCCCCGCTGCGGAG
>NZ_JASCXP010000503.1:0-4622 GCF_030010695.1 Nocardia sp. CC201C | reverse complement strand
CCGGGCGGCGCGACCAGCACCGCTGTCCCGCGCTCCCGCACCGTCTCGACGATCCCGGGCAGGGCCGCGCGGACCGGCAGATCGGGTAGCTCCGGCAGCCTCATCGCGGCGTGATCCGCACGCGATTGTCGTGGAACACCGCGCCGCCGCCGTAGTCCGCATCCCGTTCGGCGATGGTCGCGTTCACCGTCGCACCGCCGGAGAACTTGGCCCAGCGGCCCTTGGTGGTGGCGGCCACACCGGGCCGCACCCGATCGGTGACCGCGACGACGGCCTCGAAACCGCCGCGGGCATTGGACACCAGCACCGGTGTGCCGTCGCTGAGTCCGCGGGCCGCGGCGTCCTCGGGATGGACGGCGACCGTGGCTTCGCCCGCCCGCCGCCGCAATTCGGGATTCGCGCCGAACGTGCTGTTCAGAAAGTAGTGCGAGGCAGCCGAAATCAGCACCAGACCGTCGCCCGGATCGCCCGGTGGCGTGTAATCGGGCAGCCGCTCGTGCCCCGCGCGCACCGCCCGCTCGGAGACGAAGCTCAGCTTGCCCGCCGGTACGGGCCCCTTGTCCACCTTCAGGAATCCCTCGGCGCGCAAGCGCTCGATATCGTGATCCTGCAACAGCTGCCGCGCCAACTCCTCGTCGGAGTCGTAGAGCGCCGGTTCGGTCATGCCCATCCGCCGGGCCAGGCGGCGGAATGTCTCGGTGGTGGACAGACATTCACCGGGCGGAGCCACCGCGGGCTCGTTCCACACCAGGTACAGGTGGCCGTATCCGGCGAGCACATCCAGATGTTCGGGCTGCATGGTGGCGGGCAGCACGATATCGGCGTAATCCACGGTGTCGGTGGCGAAATGCTCGAGCACGACGGTGAACAGGTCCTCCCGCCGCAGCCCCTCGATCACCCGGCGCTGATCCGGATTCGACCCGACCGGATTGGCGCCGATCACGAACAGCGCCTTGACCGGCGGATCATCGGTGTCGAGCAGTGCCTCGCCGAGCCGCGTCGAGGACAGTGTGCGCACCGGATGCGGCAGCAGATCCATGCGCCGCAGCTCCGCGTCCCGCAGCCGGAAATGCCCGCTGGTCGAATAGTGCAGTCCGCCACCGCGCATCGCCCAATCCCCGGTGACGCCGGGCAGGCAGGCCAGCGCCCGCAGCGCCATACCGCCGCCGTCGTGGCGCTGCATGCCCTGCGAGGCGCGAATGGCGGTGGGCCGGGTGCGGGCGATCCGCTCCCCGAGCGCCACGATGCGCCGCACCGGCAGCCCGGTGATCGCGGCCACCCGCTCCGGGGTGTATTCCGCGATGCGGGAACGGAATTCGGGCCAGCCCTCGGTGTGCTCGGCGAGGTAGGCGTCGTCCTGCGCGCCCAGCGACACGATGACGTGCATGAGTCCCAGCGCCAGCGCCGCATCGGTGCCGGGCAGCGGGGCGAGGTGTTCGTCGCAGCGCTCGGCGGTGCGGGTGCGCACCGGGTCGATGGCGATCGTGTACGCGCCGCTGTCCTGGATGAACTTCCACAGGTGATGACCGGAGGTGAGCGGATTGGTGCCCCACAGCAGGATCAGCCGGGCATGGACGAAGTCCTCCGGATCCATGCCGCCGGAGGTGCCGAGGGTGTACTTCAGTCCCGTCCCGCCCGCCACCGAGCAGATGGTCGGATCGTGCAGGCTGGCTCCCAGCACATTGAAGAACCGCCGCCCGGCGAAGCCCTCCAGCCCCTGGATGTAGCCGAGACTGCCGGTGCCGTGGAACGGCCACACCGCTTCGCCACCGTATTCCTCGGTGATCCGTGTCACTGCGTCGGCGATCTCGTCGAGCGCCTCGTCCCAGCCGATCCGCTCGAACCGGCCCGCGCCCTTGGGGCCGACGCGGCGCAGCGGATGACGCAGCCGATCGGGGGAATCGACTTGCTCCAGATAGCGATTCACCTTCACACACAGCGCGCCGCGGGTGACCGGATGCGCCTTGTTTCCGCGCAGGCCGACCGCGACACCGTCGGCCACCGTCACCTCCCAGGAGCAGGCGTCGGGGCAATCGAGCGGGCACGCGCCGAGAACCTTCATGAAAACGATCGTATTCTGGCGGAGGATGCCCGGCCGCAGCCATGCGCCCGGCCCAGGTCTCCACACCCAGAGGAGGGGAAGATGACAGACGGTCCCGTCAACGCCCCGACACCTACCTCCGACGCCGCCGCGGGTCCCACCGTGCTGTTCGTGTGCACCCACAATGCGGGGCGCTCCCAGATGGCGCTCGGATTCTTCAACCGGCTGGTCGGCGATCGCGCCACCGGCTGCTCCGGCGGCTCCGAACCCGGTTCCGCGGTCGATCCGCTGGTGGTGCGGGCCATGGCGGAGCGGGGCATCGACATCTCCGGGGAGTACCCGCAGCGCTGGACTCACGATCTGGTGCGGGCCGCCGATGTGGTGATCGACATGGGCTGCGGCGACGCCGACCCGATTCTGACCGGTCACCGCTTCGAACAGTGGTGGCTGCCCGATCCCGCCGACCGGGATCTGGACGAGGTGCGGGCCATCCGCGACTCCATCGAACAGCGGGTGCGGCGACTGGTGACCGACCTCGGTCTGCCGGTGGTGGACCGGGCGCGGGTGTGAGACGCCGCGCTCAGCGCGGTGCGAACACCTCCAGCTCGGCGATGCCGGTGGGCAGGTCCGGCGTCGCGTCGGTGACGGATAACCGCAGGTAACGAGCCTCGGTGTCGGCGATGTCGCCGGAATCGGGAGCGGGGGTACGCGGAATCCAGCGGTCGCCGTCGGCAGAGAGTTCGACGGTGACGTCGGTGGGCGGCTCCGCCCACCGCACGACCACCCGGTCGATCGGATGCGTGGAGCCCAGGTCGACGATGAGGGTGGCGTGGTTGCCGTCGGCCGCCCAGCCGGTGGCGGTGCTGCCGTCGTTGGCGGCGCTGGCGTAGCGGCCCGGTTCGGCCGAACTCGCCGTGATGGGCGCACAGCGGGCCAGGTTGTCGGTGGGGGAGCGGTCCGGGCGGCGGGTGACCACGGTCAGCTCCCGGTCGCGGCCGAGCGTGTGCGCGCCGTCGGGCGTCCGCACCCGCAACGGCTCCCCGTCGGTGAGGGTGAGTCGGGTGTCGTCCATGCCGATCCGGGCGTCGAATGTGCGCCCCTGCCACCGTATTCCACGGATCATCACCTCGGATCCCAGCCGGGGTGACAGCGTCGGGTCGATCGTGATCGCGTCGATGTCCGCGTGCAAGCCGAGCAGGCCGTCGGTGAAGATCTGGAGGAAGCCGCCCGCGGCGGTGACGAAGGTGAAGGCCGGTGCGCCCGCCAAGGGGTCGGCGGCACCGGCCTTCTCGCCGCGCGCCTCCGCGAACTGTCCGAACGGCGCCCGCACGAACGGGCGCGCCGCGCGTTCGAGGTAGGTGTCGACGGCGCAGCCCGGCACCCCGATGGCGGCGGCGTCGACGGCGTGCACCGAATCGGTCATGGCCGGTCCGTCCGGATCGGTGCGCTGCGCGTAGTAGTCGAGCACCGCCGCCGCGACCTGCGGCGGCATCGGCCAGTCGAGCGGGTGGATGAGCAGCACGGCGTCGGCCTGTTTGCCGGGAGTGCCGGTGTAGCCGTCGAATTGCAGGAATATGCGCCGCGATTCGTCGAACGGCATGCGCAGCCGGTCGGCGACGACGGTCCATTCCGGGATGGCGGGCAGTCCGAGGATGTCGGCGGCGCGGGTCGCGTTGCGGAGGGTGAGGGCGGCGACGGCATTGGTGTAGACGCCGTCGCGCACGCCGTTGCTGTACTCGTCGGGTCCGGCGACATCGAGGATGGAGTAGCTGCCGTCCGGATTCGGGGTCACCCGGGAGGTCCAGAACTCGGCCAGGCTGGACAGCATGGGCCAGCCGCGGGCGCGCAGCCAGTCGGCGTCGCCGGTGGCCCGGAAGTACTGCCACACCGCGAAGGCGATATCGCCCTGGAGATGGATCTGGGTGAGGCAGTGCGGCGGATCCCAGCTGTGGCATTCGGCGAGATCGCCGCGGCTGGCGCTGGTCCACGGGTAGAACGCGCCCCGGTAGCCGAGCCGCTCGGCATTCGCCCGTGCCGCGTCCAGGGTGCGATAACGGTATTCCACAATGGATTTCGCCAGGTCCGGTGCGAACCGCAGCAGCGCCGGGAACACCCAGATGTCGGCGTCCCAGAACACCGCGCCCCCGTAGTTGTCGCTGCTCAGGCCGACGGGTGAGACGCTGTCGTGCTGGCGGGCATGGGTGGCGGAGTACAGCGAGTACAGCGCGCCGCGAATCCAGTTCTGCACATCGGGCCGGTCGGGCACCTCGATATCGCCGCGCCACAGCTGCCGCCACACGGCGGCGCTATCGGCGAGCAGCCGCGACCAACCCGTCTCCGCCGCCCGCCGTGCGGCGGACAGCGCGGCCGCCCCGGGATCGGGGGCGGTGAGCGCGGTGTCCACCGCGACGAATTTGGTGAACTCGTAGCGGTGGCCCGCCCGGACCTCCCGGTCGAGCCGCTGGGTCGCCGTCAGTTCGGCCAGCCGACCCGTGGCGTCGGCGTCTGTATCGGCGCGCAGGACGGATGCCACCGCCCCATCGACATCGGTGCCCGCCGTGCGGAATCCGACCCACTGGGC
>NZ_JASCXP010000502.1:0-4630 GCF_030010695.1 Nocardia sp. CC201C | reverse complement strand
TCTCGACGGTGTCGACGAAGTGTGTCGAGACCGCGTGATCGGCTCCGACCAAGAGGCGAGAACCCCCATAGGGGAAACCAGCTCGAGCCTCGAGGAGCCATCATGAACATCCTGAAGAGCACCGGCGCCATCGTCGCCGGATTCGCCGTCGCCGCCACCGCGTCCAGCGCCACCGACCTGGTCCTGGAATCCAGCGGATACCTGCCCAGCGGCCATCTATATGCACCGGTCCCGGTCGTGCTGTCCGTGATCCTGTACCGCACCGGCTTCGCCGTACTCGGCGCCTACGTGGCCGCTGGCCTCGCCCCCGCCCATCCCATGCGGCACGCACTGGTTCTGGGTGCCCTCGGCACCGTCGGCGGGTTCGGCGCCGCCATCGCCACTTGGAACATGAATATCGGCCCGCACTGGTACGCCCTGGCCGTGGCCGCCACCGGTCTCCCGGCCGCCTACCTCGGCGGTCTGCTGCGAACCCGCCGTCTCACCCACCGCACCCGCGTCGCCGTCGCGGCGGGGTGAATCGGACGCCGCGACAGGCCGGGCCGTCACCGGGAGTGGCGGCCCGGCCTACTCGCGCGACTACCCGTGTGAGCGGATATAGGCGAGCTGCGCCTGCACCGAGCTGCGGGCCGCGGGCCAGAGCCGCTTGTCCACATCCGCGTAGACGTGCGCGACGATCTGGAGCGGCTTGGCCTCGGGGCCGAGCTTCTCCAATGCGTCACGGACCTGTTGGAGACGTTCCTCGCGGTGCTTCAGGTAGTAGGCGATCACGGGTTCGGCGTCGAGATGGTCGGGTCCGTGGGCGGGGAGCAGTGTTCGGCCGGGGGCGATCTCGGCCAAGCGGCGCAGAGAGTCCAGGTAGTCGGCGAGTGCGTCGTCACGGGATTCCAGCACCGTGGTGCCGCTACCGAGCACGGTGTCGCCGGTCAGCACCGCGGCGTCGTCGGGGCCGTCCAACAGCAGACTCACCGAGTCGGCGGTGTGCCCCGGGGTCGCCACGGCGGTCAGCCGGACGCCCGCCGCCTCGATGACCTCGCCGTCCACCAGTTCGGTGCCGCCGCCGTGCAGGAAGCCCGAGTCCACCGCCCGCACGGGCGTTCCGGTGAGCCGGACCAGCCGGTCGATGCCCCCGGTGTGGTCGTGGTGGTGATGGGTGATGAGGGTGAGCGCGATATCCCCGTCGGTGGCGCGCGCGATGGCCTCGGAGTGCGCCCGGTCCTTGGGACCAGGATCCACCACCACCCACCCCGACGCCCGCGGCGCCCGCAGCAGCCAGGTGTTGGTGCCCTCCAGCGTCATCTGGCCGGGATTGTCCGCCAGCAGCACCGCGGCGCTCGGCGTCACCTGTCGCACCCGCTCGTACGCGGGATGGTTGAGGGTCATATCCCCGTCCTTACCGGATCGAGCCGCCACACACCAGACCCGCCTTCCTACACCCCCGCCCCCTGCGTCACGCCCCGTTGGTTCGCGGCGCGTCTCGGTTCTGGACTGACGGAGCGGGGGAGCGAAGCGGAGGAGGGAAGAACCGAGACCTTCAGCGCCGCGAACCCGCCCGGAGCGCAGCGGAGGGCAAATCAAACAGAGCGCACCTCGGCGATCAGTTCGACCTCGACAGGGGTGTTCTTCGGCAGTTCGAAGACGCCGACCGCGGAGCGCGCGTGCACGCCCGCCTCGCCGAAGACCTCGCCGAGCAGTTCCGACGCGCCGTTGATGACCACCGGCTGGTCGGTGAATCCCGGTGCGGAGGCGACGAATCCGACGACCTTCACGATCCGCACCACGTTGTCGAGCCCGACCAGGCCGTGCACGGCGGCCAGCGCGTTGAGCGCGCAGTACTTGGCCGCCTCCTTGGCCTGCTCGATGCTCACCTCGGCGCCGACCTTGCCGACGGCGGTGAGTTCACCGTCGCGGAAGGGCAGCTGCCCGGAGGTGTAGACGTGGATGCCGCTGCGGGTGGCGGGGATGTACGCCGCGACGGGTGCCGCGACCGGGGGCAGGGTGAGCCCCAGCTTCTCCAGGTTCTCGGCCCAGTTGGTGGCCGCTGCGGCGCTCATCAGTTCTTGGGCCGCTTCAGGTAGGCCACGTGCTGCTCACCGGTCGGTCCGGGCAGCACGGTGACGAGTTCCCAACCGTCGGCGCCCCACTGGTCGAGGATCGCCTTGGTCGCATGCGTCAGCAGCGGCACGGTCGCGTATTCCCACGCGGTCACATCACTCATGGGGTGAGCGTAGAGCTCGGGTGCCGCGCAAGGCATCCCCGGCCCCTCCCGGCCGCGCCGAACGGATCGGGAATCGGCCCGTCGAAACGTGGTGTACCAGACAGTCCTCGTCATCCTCTGGGCAGGAATAAGGAACGAGTTATAGGCTCGCGAACGTGGGAGTACCGATCGCAGTGCCCGTTTCGGCGGAGCCAGGGGTCCAAACAGGATGGCCGCAGCGGGCCGAGAAGGCCCGCCTGCACTATGTCTCGGGGAAAGGGGGGACCGGGAAGTCGACGGTCGCGGCGGCATTGGCGCTCGCACTGGCGGCCGGCGGTCGTCGGGTGCTGCTGGTGGAGGTGGAGGGTCGGCAGTCCATCGCCCAACTCTTCGACGTACCACCGCTGCCGCCCACCGAGACCCGCATCGCCACCGCGGACGGCGGCGGCGAGGTGGTGGCGCTGGCCCTGGATGTCGAGCATGCGTTCCTGGAATACCTGGACATGTTCTACAACCTGGGTTTCGCCGGCCGCGCCATGCGCCGGGTGGGCGCCATCGAGTTCGTCACCACCATCGCGCCGGGGCTGCGGGACGTGATCCTCACCGGCAAGATCAAGGAATGCGCGGTGCGCGTCGACAAGTCGGGCACACCGGCCTATGACGAGATCGTCATCGACGCCCCGCCGACCGGCCGCATCGCCAGCTTCCTGGACGTCACCCAGGCCATGGCGGAGATCGCCAAGGGCGGGCCGATCGCCGCGCAGGCCGATGGCGTGTCCAAGCTGCTGCATTCCGAGCAGACGATGATCCACCTGGTCACGCTGCTGGAGGCGCTGCCGGTGCAGGAAACCGCCGACGCGGTCGCCGAATTGACCGCGAACGACCTGAATATCGGGACGGTGATCGTGAACCGGGCGAGCGAGGGCTACCTGCCGCGCGGCGTGCGGGCCGAGGTGGCCCGCGGCGATCTCGACGCCGAGGCCCTGAAGTCCGGTCTGGCCGAGGCCGGAATCACGCTGTCGGAGCAGGATTTCCAGGGCCTGGTCACCGAGGCCGTGGAACATTCGGCGCGGTTGCAGGCGCAGGACGAGAGCGCGGCGGATCTCGCCGCGGTGGACATCTCCCGGCTGTACCTGCCGTCGCTGGCCGACGGCATGGATCTGGGCGGGCTCTACGAGCTGGCCGAATATCTGAGCGCCCAGGGGGTTCGCTGACATGATTCTTCCGGCAAGTGCGGTCCCGCTGGACTTCTCGACGATCATCAAGGATCCGGCCGCGCGCATCATCGTGTGCTGCGGGTCCGGCGGCGTGGGCAAGACCACCACGGCCGCCGCCATCGCACTGCGGGCCGCGGAGGAGGGCCGTCGCGTGGTGGTGCTGACCATCGACCCGGCGCGGCGGCTGGCGCAGTCGCTGGGCGTGTCGGACCTGGGCAATACCCCGCAGCGGGTGCAACTGGGCCCCGACGCCAAGGGCGAGCTGTACGCCATGATGCTGAATATGCGCCGCACCTTCGACGAGATGGTGCTCGAGCACACCAGTCCGGAGAAGGCCGAGCAGGTCTTCGCCAACCCGATCTACCAGACGGTGGCCTCGTCCTTCGGCGGAACGCAGGAGTACATGGCCATGGAGAAGCTGGGCCAGCTCGCCGCCAAGCGCGAATGGGACCTGATCGTGGTCGACACCCCGCCCTCGCGCAATGCGCTGGATTTCCTGGACGCGCCCAAGCGGCTCGGGAACTTCCTCAACGGCCGCATGATTCGCGTGATCATGATGCCGGGTCGCGGCGTGGGCCGCCTGGTGACCGGGGCCATGAGCCTGGCGCTGCGCGGTGTGTCCACCATCGTGGGCGGGCAGCTGCTCAAGGACGCCTCGCTGTTCCTGCAGTCGCTGGAGTCCATGTTCGGCGGCTTCCAGGATCGCGCGGACCGCACCTACGCCATGCTGTCGCGGCCGGGCACCCACTTCGTGGTGGTGGCGGCGGCCGAACCGGACGCGCTGCGGGAGGCGTCGTTCTTCGTGGATCGGCTCTCCACGGACAAGATGCCGCTGGCCGGGCTGGTGCTCAATCGCACCCACCCGGTGCTGAGTTCGCTGTCCGCGCAGGAGGCGCTGGTGGCCGCCGGCCGGCTGGCCCCGGCCGACGGCACCGAGAACGCCGAGGCGACGGCGGCCACGCTGACCGCCGCCGTACTGCGCATTCACGCGCACCGCGCCGAGACAGCCCGGCGTGAGCAGCACCTGCTGCACCGGTTCACGGGCGCACATCCGCGGGTGCCGATCGCGACCGTCACGGCGCTGCCGTTCGAGGTCGCCGATCTGGAGGCGCTACGGGCGGTGGGCGCACAGCTCGCCGAGGCCGCGACGCCGGCCCGATCGGCGTGAATGTGACAGTCGGATCACGCTGCACCGCAGTAGCAATCGGACATAAGT
>NZ_JASCXP010000501.1:0-4639 GCF_030010695.1 Nocardia sp. CC201C | reverse complement strand
AGCCGCCGCGACACCCGCTGCCGCACCACCGTGCCCGCGGCCGGGGGCGGGGCCGCCAGCAGGTACAGCGCACCCGCCGTGCCCAGCGCCGCGAGCAGGAACAGCAGCACCCACCGCCACAGCTCGGCCGCGTCCATACTGGGCAGCACACCGTCCACCAGGGTCGCGAAGACCGCGTCCGCGCCCGCCAGCAGCGGCACGAACACCACCAGCAGTGCGACGGTCACCAGCGCCGACCACCACACCCGCTGCTGCGAGGACATCCGCGCCCGCCGCACCCGCGTCACCCCGTGATACAGCCACGGCACCGCGAACAGCATCGCCGTCAGCGGCACGGCCGCCATCTCGAACACCACACCGTGCGCGGAGCGTCGCACCACGGCCAGGGAGGCGACCACTCCGGCGGTGAGGACACACAGGATGAACAGCCATTCCGAGGCGCGGAACGCGCCGACCGCCAGCAGCGCCAGCGCGAGCGCCGACCACCACACCCGCGCCCCGAACCGGAACGGTGATGCGCTCGCCCCAACCTCGGCCTGCTCACCGCCAGATGTGGGAGTTGTTGTGCGCCTGCGGGTTTCAGCAACGTTCGATGAAGTCGCCGTCCCGTCGGCGGTGCGAGTGGCCGCACCGCTCACGGGTGGAGCGGCGGGTGGGTGCTCGGAATCGGCAACCCGCACGGCGGACCCCGGCGTTTCGGCTGATTTCGGCTGGGCCGTGATTGTCGAGGCGTCGGATTCCGGGGCACGCTCCACGGCTTCGATCACCGTATCGGCGAGCGCACCCTCGCCGGTCGTCCGCGCGGACCGGTTCGCCGAACGCCGCGCCGTGTAGTCCACCGTGACGATGGCGGCCGCGACGATCACTCCCGTGAGCAGCCAGCCGATGCCCGGACGGTCCACCGGGATGAACAGCGCCGCCGCCACACCGCTCAGGGCCGTGGCGGACAGAACGCCCCGCGGGAACGCCACCCGGGCGACGGTCGGGGGCTGCTTCGCGGCGGAGTCGACCGCGGTCCCGGTGACGCCCGTACCGCTGTTCGATGCGGGAGTGCCCACCGCGGGGCGATGTCCGGTCGCCGCACCGGTGGCGGGCGGTGAGTCGGCGCGAGCTGCGTGTGCGGTGACGGAGTCCGTCGCGGCGATCGGCCCCGCCGCAGTCACCTCATCGGTCGTGGACGGTCCGGCCTCGGGTGTACCGGTCGCGGCCTCCGCATCGCCGCCCGGATCGACCGCGGTCACCGGGTCGCGGCGGCGGACCGCGTCGACGGGGGCGCCTGCGGACCGCATGCCGGATCGATCTGCCGTGCCGGAGCGTTCTGCGTCGTCCGCCGATGCGGCATGCCGCTCGACCGCCGCCGCACCGACGATCCGGTCTCCGTCCGATTCGGTCGTGGCGACGACGGTCGGCTCGGCGGCGGCGGTCTCGCGACCGTTTCCGGATGCGGTCGAGTCATTCTGTTCGACAGGCACTGTCGAGCTGTCGTCGGCTGGATTCTCCGGCACGGATATCCCCTCCCAGGGTGTGCGGGACCGCCCCGGACGCGAGGTTGCGGCGGGTTCGCGGTCGGGTGTGGGTCAGTCGGTTGTGGTGAGGCGGGGGTCGGGCAGGGTGATGCGGATGCGGGAGCCCGGGTCGGCGACGGTGATGGTGCCGCCGTGCAGGTCCACGATCCAGCGGGCGATGGCGAGACCGAGGCCGGTGCCGCCGCCGTCGGTGGCGCCGCCGCGGGTGAAGCGTTCGAAGATGCGGGAGCGCTGCGCCGGGGGGATGCCGGGGCCGTCGTCGCGGACCTCGATGGTGAGCTGGCCGCGGCCCGCCCGCGCGCTGATCCGCACTTCACCGCCGACCGGACCGTGCCGGATGGCGTTGTCGCACAGGTTGATCAGCACCTGGTGCAGGCGGGCCGGATCGGCGAGGACGGTGAGGTCGGGGTCCACGTCGACGGTGAAGCGGGTGTCGCGGTCGACGGCGGTGGCGACCACCTCGGCCTCGGCGACGACCTCCTTCACCAGCGGGGCGAGCGGAACCCGTTCGATATCCAGTCGCACCGCGCCCGCCTCCACGCTGGACAGCGCGAGCAGCTCCGAGACCAGCAGGCTCAACCGCTCGGTCTGGGCGAGGGCGGTGCGCAGGGTCGCCGGATCGGGTTCGGAGACGCCGTCCACCAGGTTCTCCAGCACCGCGCCCAGGGCCGTGATCGGGGTGCGCAGCTCATGCGACACATTGGCGATGAAGTCGCGGCGCTGCTGGTCGGCGGCGGCGAGATCGGCGGCCATCTGGTTGAACGCCTCCGCCAACTGCCCCACCTCGTCCCGGGAAGTGGCGCGGACCCGCCGCGAATAGTCGCCCTGGGCCATGCGTTTGGCGGCGGCGGTCATCTCCCGCAGCGGGCGCGTCATCCCGTGCGCCAGCACCTGGGACAGGGCCAGCGCCATCAGGGTCGCGGCGATGGTGGTGCGCGGCGGCAGCCAGCCGATGCGCACCGCGAAGAACCCGAACGCCACCGCACCCGAACCGACCATCAGAATCGCGAGCTTCAGCTTGATCGACCGCACCCGGTCCAGCGGGCGCGGCAGCCGCTCCCCCAGCCGGTCGGTGAACTCCCGCAGCCGCGCCGCGCTACTCACGACCGCGCCCGTTCCCGGCGCGGACGCGCGCACACCCGCGACGCCCCGGTGCGGCGGGGCGAATCCGCTCCGGGATCGCTTCCCGGCGGCGATGCGTCCGCGGCGGTTGGGTCGGCAGCGCCGACGCCGGTGCCGCCGGTATCACGGGGAGATCCACCGGTGGCAGGGGTATCACGGGGCGACCCACCCGTGGCAGGGGTCTCGAGGGGCGATCCACCCGTGGTAGCGATATCACAGGCCGCTCCACACGTGGCAGCGGTATCACGGGGCGACCCACCGGTGGCAACGGGTTCACGGGGCGCTCCACCCGTGGCAGGGGTCTCGGGGGGCGTCGCGTCGGTGGCAGCGGCATCGACACCGGAGCGGTAGCGCACGACGACCCGGCGGGTCACGCGCAGACGCGCCGGGTCGACGCCCCATCCGGCCGCGCAGCTCGCGCCGATGCGACTCATCGCGCCTCCAACGCGTACCCGACACCGTGCACGGTGCGGATGAGATCCGCGCCGAGTTTGCGGCGCAGGGCCTTGATATGGCTGTCGACCGCGCGGGTACCGGAGGCGTCGGCCCATCCCCACACCTCGCTGAGCAGCCGTTCGCGGGCCAGTACGGCGCGCGGGCGGCGGGCGAGGTGCACCAGCAGTTCGAATTCCAGTGGGGTGAGCTGGGTTTCGGCGTCCGCGCGCCACACCCGTCGCTGGTCGACATCGATGCGCAGATCGCCGACCAGGATGGTGGCGCCGCGCTCGGCGGTGCGGTCCACGCGGCGCAGCAGCGCGTGCACGCGCGCGGTCAGCACCCGCATGGAGAACGGTTTGGTCAGGTAGTCGTCCGCGCCGACGCCGAGGCCGACGAGCATATCGGTCTCGTCGGCGCGGGCGGTGAGCATGAGCACCGGCACCGGCCGCCGCGCCTGCGCCCGCCGGCACACCTCCAGCCCGTCGAAGCCGGGGAGCATGACATCGAGCACGATCAGATCCGGGTCCAGACGTTCGGCGCTGCTCACCGCAGCCGGCCCGTCGTGGGCCAGGTCCACGGTGAACCCCTCGGCGCGCAACCGCACCGCGATGGATTCCGCGATCGTCGGCTCGTCCTCCACCACGAGGATGCGCCGCCCGCCTCGCTGCTGCTGTTCCATGCAGGTGACCCTATGCAGTCGCCGTGGAGATGGTTCGCACCGCATGTGAAGATCTTGTGGAGACGATGTCGCCCTCGCCTGCGTATTCTGTTCGCGCACCCGCTTCGAAGGAGCGACGATGGACCGGACACTCCACGCGCCAACACCCTTCACCCGCTTCGTCGCCCTGGGAGACAGCCAGACCGAGGGGATCGGCGACCCCGACGGTACGGGCGGATTCCGCGGCTGGGCCGACCGGTTCGCGACCCTGCTCGCCGCGAGCACACCGGACGTGCACTACGCCAATCTGGCCGTGCGCGGTCGGCTGGCGGCCCGCATCCGCGCCGAACAACTCGCCCCCGCGCTGGCCCTGCGCCCCGATCTGGCCACCGTCATGGCCGGGATGAACGACCTGGTGCGACCGTTCTTCGCCATGGACGCGGCCCTCGCCGACATCGAGGCCATGATCACCGCGCTGCGGGCGGCCGGCGCGCATGTGGTCACCTTCACCTACCCGGACATCGGCGCGACCACCCCGATCGCGCGCCCGCTGTCGGGCCGCATCCGCGCCATGAACGCCGCCGTGCGCACCCTGGCCGCCCGCCACGCCACCACCCTGGTGGACTTCGAACCGGTGGCCGCCACCACCCATCGGCGGGTCTGGGCCGAGGACCGCCTGCATCTGAGCCCGCTCGGCCACGACCTGGTCGCCCGTGCCCTCGCCGACACCTTGCGCCTGCCCGGCGCGGACAGCACGTGGCGGAACCCGCTCCCCCCGGAACGCCGCGGGGTCGACGCCCTGCTCGCCGCCGAATTCCGTTGGACCGCCTACCATTTCGCGCCCTGGGTGGCGCGTCGGCTGCGCGGCCGCTCCTCCGGCGACGTCATCACCGCC
>NZ_JASCXP010000500.1:0-4689 GCF_030010695.1 Nocardia sp. CC201C | reverse complement strand
CGGGGGGGCGGGCGGGGGGGGCCCCCCCCCCCCCCGACTCCGTGCCGCCGGTGCGCGTGCTGGCGACCGATGCCGCGGTGGTGCTGGTCTCCGGGGGCGACGGGCCACGCGAGTCCGGTGAGCGGGTGGTACTGGTGGCGCTCGACGCCCGCCATGCCACCGCGGTCGCCGCCGCCTCGCTACGCACCGCCCTTACCGTCGTGTTCCACTGACCGGCACCGCCGGTCGATTAGCATCCCCGGTAAACCCCTGATGAACATCAGTGCACGGCTCCACCCGGACACGTTCGGCGCTCGTATCCGACCCGCCCCGGCGCGGCGATCAAGCAGAGGGAGTTTCGGCCATGCTCAAGGGATTCAAGGATTTTCTACTGCGCGGCAATGTCGTGGACCTGGCGGTCGCGGTGGTCATGGGCACCGCATTCGTCGCCATTGTCACCGCCTTCAGCAATGGCATCATCAACCCATTGTTGGCCGTATTCGGCGAGAGTGACGAACTCGGGCTGGGATTCCAACTCGTAGCCGACAAACCGGCGACCTTCATCGCCATCGGCCCCATCATCACGGCCGCGCTCAACTTCATCATCATCGCATCCCTGCTCTACTTCATCGTGGTGGTACCGGCAAACAAGGCCAAAAAGCGCTGGGGCACAGCCGAAGCCACGGCAACCGAGCTCGAATTGCTCGCCGAGATTCGCGATCTGCTCGCCGCGGGCCCCGAACGCAGCGGCGGCAAACACGAATCCTGAACGGCAGCCCACCATCCGGTGAACAAGCGGCACTGAACAAAGAAATGGGCCCGGTGCGAAAACGCACCGGGCCCATTCTCGGATCAGGCGTCGATCAGCCGAGGCTGAACGGCTGGCCCCACAGGGTGACCGTGCTCATGACGTTGTCCGTCTCGACCTTGACGGTCACGAAGGCACGCGCCTGCGCGTAACCGGCGCAGCCACCGAGGCCGATGGTGGTGTCGGCCCAGGTCACCGAACCGCTGGTGCCCTTGAACTTGTTGTTGGTGCCGTGATCCTCGTTGCCGTAGTCGTCCGGCTTCTCGATGTCGAGGACGTAGAAGCGCGCCGCTTGGCCGGGGCCGAGCGACAAGCTGCCACCGGTGGAGGCACCGAGGGAGGCGCTGCCGCCCTCTTCCAGCGGAACGCTGCCTTCGATACCGCCCTCGACGCCGCCGCCGCCGATGTTCACCTGGCAGCCGACCACGTAGCCGGGGTAGATCTTGCCGGTGCTGGCGCCGGACAGCTCGACCTGAGCCGAACCGGAGACCCAGGCGTTGCGGTGCAGCGGGGTGGCGCCCATGGACGGGCTGATCAGGGCCGACTCGCCGACGAGGCGAACGGTCACGACGGTGCCGTCGGACAGGGTCTTGGTGATTTCGCCGCCCGGCAGCGGCACGAAGGTGTCGGCGTTCGCGGCGCCGGTGGAGAACAGGCCCAGGGCGACGGCGGCAGTGGCACCCACACCGGCCAGCCGAGCCACGGTCTTACGGATGTTCATATTGTTTTCCCTCAAGGGTTTGAATTCGCTTGCGCGAGAAGTGATTTGGCGAGACCGGGACACGTCAGCCGATGCTGAACGGCATACCGTAGAGGGTGGTCTTCGAGTAGTGGTCGCCGATGATCTCGACCACGGTGTAGGACCGGGCCTGCGCGTAACCCGCGCAGCCCTGGATCTGCATCTCGGCATCCATGTACTCGACCGAGTAGACACCCGGCTTCAGGATGTCCTTGCCCTCGACCTCGACCCACTTGACCTGGCCGGGGCCCAGTTCCAGACCCATGGACACGCCGCCGCCGAGATCACTCAGGTTGATGCTCGCCGACACGCCAGCGGACACGGCCTCGTCACCGATGCTGACCTGGCAGCCGATGATGTAGCCGGTGCTGATACGCGAAGCGCCGTGGGTGGACGAGTTGTTGGAGCCGTCACGGCCGGACGGGCCGTTCCAGGGGCCCGGCTCGCCCTCGGGGGTGCTGCGGACGTCGGCGGTGGCATTGCCACTCACCCACACGGTGCGCCCTGCGCCGTTGGCCGCCAGGGACGGCGACACGATCGCTTGCTCGCCCGTACGCGTAATGGTGACCTCGCCACCCGGGCTCGTCTTCTGGCCGTCCGGCAACGGCACGAAGGTATCCGCGTGGGCAGCACCGGTCGACATAAGGCCGATGGCAACGGCCGCAGCCGCGCCAGCGCCCGCGATCCGGGCACCACGACGCAGACCGTTGGTGCGGTTCTCGCTCATACTTCCCCTCATCAGGTTTCTAGCGGTCAGCCTCGACACCCGAGGCTGAAATGGGGTCCTCTCAGGCCCAGCTCAGTTTGTCGCCTTTTTGTTGCCACTGTGTAACCAATGACAAATTTTGTGCTCCAAGCGAGTTCAGCCACAGGAACCCGGGCCAGGTTCCTGGTGCAGTGGGCGCGGCAACGCCACACTCCGAGACTGGAGAACCCACGGGTTGTACAGCCCGAAGTGGGACATTAAACACTCAGGCAATGACAGAGCAATGTAAGAGTTGGTAAACACCGTGTGATCTGGATCACAGTGACCATGATTCTCATATCACTTGATTTGCATAAGTGCGGTGAGCAGGGAAGTCGTAGAAACAACGAAAAGGCTCGACGCTAAGCGTCGAGCCTTTGCCGACGATGGCCGGCGCAGATCGCACGGATCAATTTCAGCCGTGATGCGGCGGCACCTGCGACCGCAACCAGTCGTCGGACGCACCCGAGTTCGGCTCCGGAGTCCGTTCGTCCCGGGTGGTAGCTGGCAGGGTGTCGCCGAAGACCCGCGCGAGCCGCGCCGCCTCGGCCTTGGAGAGCTTCTTGCGGCGGGACGGCTCGGAATCGCGGGACGGCTCGGAATCGCGGCCGGTCTCGGGTTCGAGATCGGCCGGGGTGTCGCGATCGGCGTCAGAGTTCATCCGCGAGACCGGACAGCTGCTCGATCACGCGGATCGCCAGCGGGCCGAGGGTGGCCATACCGTCGCGGACGGCGGCGCGGGTGCCCGGCAGGTTGACCACCAGCGTGCTGCCCGAGACGCCCGCCAGGCCGCGGGACAGGCCCGCGTCCACCGAACCGGCGGACAGGCCGGAGGCACGCAGTGCCTCGCTGATGCCCGGCAGTTCCCGGTCCAGCACCTCGGCGGTGGCCTCGGGGGTGCAGTCGCGCGGGGACATGCCGGTGCCGCCCACCGAGATGACCAGATCCACGCCGCCGATCACCGCGGTGTTGAGCGCATTGCGGATCTCGACCTCGTCGGCCTGCACCGACACCGAGGCGTCCACCAGGAAGCCCGCTTCGGTGAGTAGCTCGGTGACCAGCGGACCCAGCGAGTCCACCCCGCCATGGGCGGTTCGGTCGTCGACGACCACGACAAGAGCACGGCCCGCCACAGCGGCATCGATTTCCATGGTGCTCACCGTAGCGTCCTTGTCCGACAACGGCTCCCAACCCCCGTCTCGGAGGATTCGCTCCGCCGCCAGCGCGATCGGTCTGCTGCGTACTTGGCTCATCGGCCGCCCTCCACTACCTCGCCGAGGGTCACCTCGACGGTTCTCGAATTGTTGCCCTGCTCATCGGTGTAGGTGATCTTCACCTTGTCGCCCGGCCGGTGCGAACGCACCGCCGCGATGAGCGCGTTACCGGAATCGATGACCTGGTCATCGAGCTTGGTGATGATCGCGCCGTTCGGGATGCCCGCGGCGGCGGCCGCGCCGTCCGGGGTCACCTCCACCACCCGTGCGCCGTTCACGTCGTCCTGGCCGCGCACCTTGATCCCGATCTGGGCGTAGGTGACCTTGCCGGTCTTGATCAGCTCATCGGCGACACGCCGGGCCTGGTCGACCGGGATGGCGAAGCCGAGGCCGATGGAACCGCTCTGGCCGCCGGACAGGTCGGAGACGCCGAGGGTGGCGATGGCGGTGTTGATGCCGATCAGCTTGCCGTTCATATCCACCAGCGCGCCACCGGAATTACCCGGATTGATGGCGGCGTCGGTCTGGATGGCGTCGATCACCGTACCCGTCGAACCGGCATCACCGCTGGTGGACACCGGACGATTGAGGGCGGAGACGATACCGGTGGTCACGGTGCCCGCGAGGCCCAGCGGCGAACCGACCGCCACCACGGACTGGCCCACCTGGAGGTTCTCCGAGCTGCCCAGTTCGATCGGGGTGAGGCCGGACTTCCCGCTCACCTTGATGACCGCCAGGTCCGAGACCGGATCGGTGCCCACCAGGGTGGCCGGAGCGGTGGAGCCGTCGCTGAACGCGACTTCCATCCGGGCGTTCGGGCCCGCGCCGCTGACCACGTGGTTGTTGGTGAGAATCAGGCCGTCGGTGGACAGCACCACGCCGGAGCCCTCGCCCTCGGCGCGATTGCCCTCCACCCGGATCATGACCACGCTCGGCACCACCTTCTGGGCCACCGCCTGCACCGACCCCGCGGGGGCGTTGGCGACATTGGTGGCCTTCTCGCGGGGAGCGTCGAGGGCATTGGTGACGGCCGGTCGGCCGCCGCCGGCGTCACGGGTCGCGAGCGAGCCGACCACACCGCCGACACCACCGCTCACCAGCGCCAGCACCACCGCGCCCGCCACCAGGGCGGTGCGCTTGCCGCCCTTGGGCCCCGGAGCGCCGAGGTAGCCGGGCTGCCCGGGCCCACCCGGCCCGCCTGGTC
>NZ_JASCXP010000499.1:0-4713 GCF_030010695.1 Nocardia sp. CC201C | reverse complement strand
TGGGACGGTTCAGGACGCTTCGGCGGCCTCGCTCCGCTTCGCCTTGGCGGCGATATCGAGGACGGCCAGGTAGGCGAAGGTGATGGCCGGGCCGATGGTCGCGCCGGGCCCGGCGTAGGTGTGGCCCATGGCGGGGGTGGCGCTGTTGCCGGAGGCGTAGAGGCCCTCGATCACGGTGCCGTCCTCGCGCAGCACGCGCCCGGCGGTGTCGGCGACGAGCCCGCCCTTGGTGCCGAGGTCGCCGGGCACCATCTTGGCCGCGTAGAAGGGCCCTTGCACCAGCGCCGCCAGGCACGGGTTCGGCTTCACGGTGGGGTCACCGTAGTACCGGTCGTAGTGGCTCTTGCCGCGCCCGAAATCCTCGTCCACCCCGGTTTCGGCGAACGAGTTGAACCGTTCCACGGTGGCGGTCAGATTCGCCGCGGGCACCCCGATCTTGTCGGCCAGTTCCGCGAGGGTGTCGGCCTTGACGATGTTGTCGTTTTCCATCCAGCGGGACGGAATCCGCTGACCAGGCTGCAATCCGGCGAAGATGTAGCGGTTGCGGTAGCGCTGATCGAAGACCAGCCAGGCGGGGATGTTCTCGCCCGGACCGTCACCCTGCCCGTATTCGCCGCCGTACATGGTGTGCACGGCCTCGACGTAAGGAGCGGACTCATTTCCGAATCGCTTGCCGTCGGCGTTGACCATGATGGTGCCGGGCAGATTCCGCTCGGCCAGCGCGAACCACGGCTTGCCGCCCTTGAAGATGGTCGGCCCCCACCAGGCGTCCTCCATGAAGTCCACCGCGCCCCCGGCCTCCATCCCGGCGATGATGCCGTCGCCGGTATTGGCCGCCGCGCCGGTGGTCCATTCGGTGCCGATGGGCTGGCGCTGGTACTTGGTGCGCATCTCGGCGTTGTGCTCGAAGCCGCCGCTGCCCAGCACCACGCCGTGGCGGGCGCGGAAGACGACGGGCTTGCCGTCGCGCAGCGCCTCCACGCCCACGACCCGGCCGTCCTCCACGACGAGCTTGGTCATCGGGGTCTCGAGCAATACCGGCACGTTCGCGTCCATGAGCCCCTTGCGCATGGCGGCGATGATCGCCTGCCCCATGCCGAGGATGTGCTTGCCGGTCCATTTGGCGAGATAGGTGCGCGCGCCGACCCGCATGGCGCGCATGATGCCCTTGGGGTGGCGGCGGATGAGGTTCAGCCGCACGAAGTCGGCCTGCATGACCACGACATTGAGCGGGGCCTTGGCGTAGGGCGGCTCCAGTGTGAAGCGCTCCTCGCCGAGGATCTTGGCATTGAACGGCGCGGGTTCGCAGGAGCGGCCCTCGCCTCGGCCGCCGGGTGCCTCCGGGTAGTAGTCGGAGTAGCCGGGCACCCACTTCATCTTCAGCGGGGTGTGGTCGAGCACGAAGTCGAAGGCTTCCGCGCCGCGGTCGATGTAGGTGTCGATCCGGTCCGCGGGCACCGCGTCGCCGATGATGCTGTGCAGGTAGGTGCGGGCTTCCTCGCGGTCGTCGGGGCGTCCGGCGGCTTTCAGCGCCTTGTTGCCGGGAATCCACACGCCTCCACCCGAGCGTGCGGTGGATCCGCCGTAGTGGGGTGCCTTCTCGATGAGCACCGCACGCAGCCCGTGGTGGGCGGCGGTGAGCGCGGCGGTCATTCCGGCGGCTCCGCTGCCGACCACCACCACGTCGTAGCTGTGCTCGCTACTAACCGGATCGTTCATGTAGAACACGTTATAGAATCAAACCAGGTTTGGTCTATCTTGGTCTGGCAGCTGGGACTCTCGGGGCGAAACCCCGATACGAAACTCGTTTCAGTTCCTATGCTCGGTACGGCCCGGGTCAACGGCCTGACCCTCGATGGAAGGAAACAAGCGTGCTGTCCGACGCGGTACGGAAGGAACTGGCAGAAGAACTCGCGGTCGCCGAACGGGATCGGGTGCCGCTCGATCCGCTGGTGGCACGGTATGCGGACATCGACGTCGTCGACGCGTACGAGATCCAGCTCATCAATATCCGGCAGCGGGTCGGCGGCGGCGCACGTGTGATCGGTCACAAGGTCGGGCTCTCCTCCAAGGCCATGCAGCAGATGATGGGCGTGGACGAACCCGACTACGGTCATCTGCTCGCGGAAATGGAAGTGTTCGAAGACATTCCGGTCGACACCTCGAAATACCTGTACCCGCGGGTGGAGGTCGAGGTGGGATTCGTGCTGGGCGCCGACCTGCCGGGCGAGGACTGCACCGAAGCCGACGTGCTGGCGGCGACCGTCGCCTACGCACCCGCCATCGAACTGATCGACACCCGCATCAAGGAGTGGAAGATCGGCCTGTGCGACACCATCGCCGACAACGCCTCCTCGGCGGGCTGGGTGCTGGGTCCGCAGCGGGTCGCCCCGGATCAGTTGGATATCAAGAAGATCGACGCCGTGCTCACCCGCAATGGCGAGGTGGTTGCCGAGGGGCGCAGCGATGCCGTGCTCGGCGATCCGACCATCGCGGTGGCGTGGCTGGCGCGCAAGGTCGCCTCGTTCGGGGTGCGTTTGAAGAAGGGGGACATCGTGCTGCCCGGTTCCTGCACCCGCGCCATCGACGCCCGCCCGGGCGACGACTTCACCGCCGAGTTCGCCGGACTCGGTTCCGTCCGTCTGCGTTTCAGCTAGGAGAACTGCCGTGACTGCGAACAAGGTCACCGCCGCGATCGTCGGATCCGGCAATATCAGCACCGATCTGCTGTACAAACTGCTGCGCTCGGAGAAGATCGAGCCGCGCTGGATGATCGGCATCGACCCGGACTCCGAGGGCCTGAAGCGGGCCCGCGGACTGGGCCTGGAGACCTCGGCCGAGGGCGCGGACTGGCTGCTCGCCCTGCCCGACAAACCCGATCTGCTCTTCGAGGCCACCTCGGCGTACGTGCACCGCGCCTACGCGCCCAAGTACGAGGCGGCCGGAATCCGCGCCGTCGACCTCACCCCCGCCGCGGTCGGCCCGGCCGTGATCCCGCCGGTGAATCTGGACTCGCTGGTGGAGGCCCCGAACGTCAATATGATCACCTGCGGCGGGCAGGCCACCATTCCCATGGTGGCGGCCGTATCCCGCGTGGTGCCGGTGGAATACGCCGAGATCGTGGCGTCGGTGTCCTCGGTGTCGGCCGGTCCCGGCACCCGCGCCAATATCGACGAGTTCACCAAGACCACCTCCAAGGGTGTGGAGACCATCGGTGGGGCCAAGCGCGGCAAGGCCATCATCATCCTGAACCCGGCCGAACCGCCGATGATCATGCGCGACACCATCTTCTGCGCGATTCCCGAGGACGCCGACCGCGACGCCATCGCCGAATCCATCCACGCCATGGAGAAGTCCATCCAGGAGTACGTGCCCGGGTACCGGCTGCTGAACGAACCGCAGTTCGACGAGCCGTCGCTGGTTTCCGGTGGCATGGCGAAGGTGTCGATCTTCGTGGAGGTGGAGGGCGCGGGCGACTTCCTGCCGCCGTACGCGGGCAACCTCGACATCATGACCGCCGCCGCCACTCGGGTGGGCGAGGTCGTGGCCGATCAGATCCTCTCGGCGCGGGTGTAAGGAGATTTCATCATGGACAACGTGTTCAAGCCCTACTCGGGCGAACTCGACGTGCGCGTCACCGACACCTCGCTGCGGGACGGTTCACATCACAAGCGCCACCAGTTCACCGTCACCGAGGTGCGCGATATCGTCGCCGCCCTGGACGCGTCGGGGGTGCCGGTCATCGAGGTCACCCACGGTGACGGCCTGGGCGGCTCCTCGTTCAACTACGGGTTCTCCAAAACCCCGGAGCAGGAACTGATCAAGGCCGCCGCCGATACGGCGCAGCGCGCCAAGATCGCCTTCCTGATGCTGCCGGGCGTCGGCGTCAAGGAGGACATCAAGATCTCGCAGGACAACGGCGCGAGCATCTGCCGCATCGCCACCCACTGCACCGAGGCCGACGTGTCGATCCAACACTTCGGGCTGGCACGGGAACTCGGCCTGGAGACCGTCGGCTTTCTCATGATGGCGCACAGCACCACCCCGGAGATGCTGGCCAAGCAGGGCCGCATCATGGCCGACGCGGGCTGTCAGTGCGTGTACGTTGTGGACTCCGCCGGCGCGCTGGTGCTGGAGCAGGTCACCGACCGGGTGGCGGCGCTGGTCGCCGAACTCGGTGACGACGCCCAGGTCGGCTTCCACGGTCACGAGAACCTGGGCCTGGCCGTGGCGAACTCGGTGTACGCGGTGCGTGCCGGGGCCACCCAGATCGACGGCTCCGCACGGCGTTTCGGCGCGGGCGCGGGCAATCTGCCGGTGGAGGCGTTCATCGGCGTCTGCGACAAGCTCGGCATCAAGACCGGTGTGGACTTCTTCGCCGTCACCGACGCGGCCGAGGATGTGGTCCGCCCGGCCATGCCCGCGGAATGCCTGCTCGACCGGCAGGCGCTCATGATGGGGTACGCGGGCGTCTACTCGTCGTTCCTGCGCCACGCGGAGCGGCAGGCCGAGCGCTACGGCGTCTCCGCCGCCGAGATGCTGGTGCGCGCGGGACAGCGCAAGCTGGTCGGCGGCCAGGAGGATCAGCTCGTCGACATCGCCCTGGAATTGCGGCGGGAGCAGGCGGCGGCCACCGCCTGAACGCTCACCTCCCCGCTGGCGGGAAGGCGGGGATGCCGCTCGCCCGCGCCGGATGGTTACCCTGAGGATGCC
>NZ_JASCXP010000498.1:0-4719 GCF_030010695.1 Nocardia sp. CC201C | reverse complement strand
TGATATCGCTGAATCCGTGTTCGGCCGCGACAGTGTCCGCCCACGCCTCCACGGTCGGCCCCTCCACCTCGACCGTGCGCCCGCAGTGGCGGCAGACGAGATGGTGGTGGTGGCCCTTGGAGCACTGCCGGTACACCGATTCGCCGGAGTCGGTGCGCAGTACGTCCACGTGCCCGGCGTCGGCGAGCGACTGCAGCGTCCGGTAGACGGTGGTCAGCCCGATGCCCTCGCCTCGTTTGCGGAGTTCGTCGTGTAACTCCTGCGCCGACCGGAACTCCTCGATATCGGACAGCAGCGCCGAGATGGCACTGCGCTGACGGGTGCTGCGGACCCCGACCGTCTTGGCTTCCGACTTCCCCGCCACCATCACCCTTCCTCCGCATGCGCCACGGCATCGACCACGATATGCGCCAGATGCTCGTCGACGAGTTCGTAGATCACTTCGCGCCCGGTTCGCTCCCCGCGCACGACGCCCGCGGACTTGAGAATCCGCAGGTGCTGGCTGATGAGTGGCTGGGTGACACCCAGGGTGTCGACCAGTTCGTGCACGCAGCGCGGCGATTCGCGCAGTTGCAGCACGATGGCGATGCGCACGGGTGCGGCCAGTGCGCGCAGCAGTTCCCCGGCATTGTCGAGGATGCCGCGCGGTGGAACGGCAGGTGGGGTGGGCGACCGGTACGGGTACGGGTCGTGCGGGATCGCGGTCGGCGCTTCGGTGTCCACGCGGGATCGCCGCGTGGGGGCGCCGCTGTCGGCGGTCATCGAACCAACTCCTTATTGGAAACCACTGCCATTATTGGTATGCACAGGTGCGCATGTCAAACAGGTGCGCGGCGAGTCGGCACCGGCAGGATATGTGGGGGCCGCGACATCGGAGGCGAGTGGGTGCAAATCCGCTTGGTCGGTGCCGATAGTCTGGAGCCAATCCCTTGCAATCTTCCGGACCGGATGGAGAAATCTCGAGTGGCACCCAAGTCGAAGGTGGACACCGTCGCCAACCTGGCCAAGCGCCGGGGCCTGGTGTACCCGTCGGGTGAGATCTATGGCGGCACCAGGTCGGCGTGGGATTACGGCCCGCTGGGAGTCGAACTCAAGGAGAACATCAAGAAGCAGTGGTGGCGTTCCATGGTCACCAGCCGCGAGGATGTGGTCGGCCTGGACTCCTCGATCATCCTGCCGCGGCAGGTGTGGGTCGCCTCCGGTCACGTCGCGGTCTTCAACGACCCGCTGGTGGAATGCCTCAACTGCCACAAGCGGCACCGGCAGGACCACCTGCAGGAGGGCTACGCGGAGAAGAAGGGCATCGACGACCCGGACAGCGTGTCCATGGAGGTCATCGCGTGCCCGGACTGCGGCACCGTCGGCAAGTGGACCGAGCCGCGCGACTTCAACATGATGCTCAAGACCTACCTGGGCCCGATCGAGTCCGAGGAGGGCCTGCACTACCTGCGGCCGGAGACCGCGCAGGGCATCTTCGTGAACTTCGCGAACGTCATGACCACCGCGCGCAAGAAGCCGCCGTTCGGCATCGCCCAGATGGGCAAGAGCTTCCGCAACGAGATCACCCCGGGCAACTTCATCTTCCGCACGCGCGAGTTCGAGCAGATGGAAATGGAGTTCTTCGTCAAGCCGGGCGAGGACGAGGAGTGGCACCAGTACTGGATCGACACCCGGCTGGCCTGGTACACCGATCTGGGCATCGCCCCGGAGAACCTGCGACTCTACGAGCACCCGAAGGAAAAGCTCTCGCACTACTCGACCCGCACGGTCGACATCGAGTATCGCTTCCACTTCGCCGGTAGCGAGTGGGGTGAGCTGGAGGGTGTCGCCAACCGCACGGACTTCGATCTGAAGACCCACTCCGAGCATTCCGGCAACGATCTGAACTACTTCGACCAGGCCACCGGTGAGCGCTACACCCCGTACGTCATCGAACCCGCGGCGGGCCTGACCCGTTCGCTCATGGCGTTCCTCATCGACGCCTACAGCGAGGACGAGGCGCCCAATGCCAAGGGCGTGATGGAGAAGCGCACCGTGCTACGGCTCGATCGCCGCCTCGCACCGGTGAAGGCGGCGGTGCTGCCGCTGTCGCGCAATGCCGACCTCTCGCCCAAGGCGAAGGATCTCGCGGCGCGGCTGCGCAAGAACTGGAACGTCGAGTTCGACGACGCCCAGGCCATCGGTCGCCGCTACCGCCGCCAGGACGAGATCGGTACCCCGTTCTGTATCACTGTCGATTTCGATACCTTGGAGGACCAGGCGGTAACGGTTCGGGAACGGGATTCCATGGCGCAGGAGCGGATCGGCCTCGATCAGGTGGAGAACTACCTGGCCACACGGCTGCTGGGTTCCTGAATAAAGTCACAGGAAAGGATCGGTCGAAATCGACCGGTCCTTTCTTTTTGCTTTCTGCCCCAGAAATTCGGGGCATACGCAGAAATTCGGGTATGCGACTACTCGTGTTAACAACCCATGACCGTCGCACTATTTATGTGTGTGGGCATCGGCGCCTGACGCTGTAGCTCTATCTGCCTGAGGTGAGTCATGAGCGAGCGAGTAATCGGTCCCCGCTCGGGCCTGCAATGGGTCTCATTGGGGGACAAGTCATTATCCATGTGTACCGCGGCGCGGTCCACTGTAACTTCATTCAAATCCTGGGCGGATCGTTTTCTGACCCAGCCCTGCGACGACCTGGGTCGGGACGGACCGGTATGTCCGTACGTCCGGCCCTCCATCCGACGTGATCTGCTCTGGCTGGGACAGGTCCCAGCCGTCCGGCCGCGGCTGAGCTGGATGCGCACGATCATCGAGGACGCCCTGGAAATCTATCCCGAATTACCCACCGGGAACGGCAGTTCCACCTCGGTGCTGCGCGGACTGATCACGGTGTTCCCGAACCTCGGGGACTATTCGCTGATCGACGATCTGCACGCGGAATTCAAGAGCAGCTTCGTGGAACGCGGATTCATGCTGGGGCAGTTCTATCCCGGCTGTGATCAACCGGGATTGTGGAACAGGGAATTTCGGCCCCTGGACGCACCGCTGCCCATGCTGGTGGTGCGCACCATGATGACCACCGATTTCCCATTCCTACTCGACCGTACGGAATGGATGGACGCCTACGTCCGCAAGTTCGCGCCCATGATTCCGGCGCATGTGCGATCGGTGGTGGTGGGACGCCTGACCTCCCGCGCCGACGCACCGGTACCCGCCTACGAGGTGCAGCCGGAGGACTCCGCCTGCCCGCTGCCCGCCCGGTGACCGGCCATGACGCGCGAAGTCACGGCGCAGGCGACCGCCACGGTATTTCCGCTGTCCCCGGCCCAGTCCGGCATGTGGTACGCACAGCAGCTGGACCCGAGCGTTCCGCTCTCGGAGGCCCAGTACATCGAGATGCGCGGACCACTGGATCGGGAGCGGCTGCGCACGGCCGCGATCACCGCCGCTCGCGAATTCGGTTCGGGAGTGCTGCGTCTCGTCGAGATCGACGGAGAGCCGCACCAGGTGGTCGACCCCGGCCTGGAGACCGCGGTCGGGTACCTCGACCTCAGCTGGCGGCCGGATCCGATGGCGGCGGCACTGGAGTGGATGCGCGCCGAGGTGGCCGAGCCCATCGACCTGCTGGGTGACCGGGTCGGGATGACGGTGGTGTTGAAGGTCGGCGCCGACCATCACCTCTGGTACTCGCGGGCGCACCACATCCTCATCGACGGCTTCGGCTCGGTGAGCATGCTGTATCGGGTGGCCGAGCTGTACAACGCGGCGACGCGCGGGGAGTCGGCGCCGCCGAGCCGCGCCGCCTCGCTGCTCGAGGTGCACGAAGCCGAAGTCGCGTACCGGAATTCGAGCCGTTACCGCGCCGATCAGCGGTACTGGCGCGAGATCGTGGCGGGTATGCCCGACCGCTGCTCGCTGGTCTCGGCGACCGCACCGGCCTGCGCGCTGGCCCGGGAGCAGCGCGGTGAACTGTCGCCGGAGACGGCCGCGCGGCTCGAGGCCGCGGCGCGCCGCTTCGACACCAGCTCCGCCACCCTGGTGATGGCGGCGCTGGCGCTGTACTACGCGCGGCTGACCGCCATGGACGAGGTGGTCATCAGCCTGCCGGTCTCCGGTCGTACCACCGCGCTGCTACGGCGTTCGGGCGGCATGGTCGCCAATGTGGTGCCGCTGCGGGTCGCGGTTCCCGACCGCGGCGCCGTCGGTGACGTCATGGAGGCGTTGCGGGTGGCGGCGTCGGGCGCGCTGCGCCATCAGCGCTTCCGGCACGAGGATATGCGCGACGGCGCGGAGGATCAGCCCGAGTTCGGCCGGGGTCTGGTCGGCCCGGTCGTCAACATCATGCTGTTCCCGCGCGGGATCGACTTCGAAGGGGTGGAGTCGAGCCTGCACGTGCTCACCTCCGGCCCCATCGAGGATCTGTTCGTCAACTTCTACCAGCATGGTGCCGACGCGCCGATCCATGTGGATTTCGCCGCGAATCCCCGTCTCTACGACGAGGATTCGCTCGGCCGCCACCACGGCCGCTTCCTGACACTGCTGGAATCGCTACTCGACGCCGCGCCGTCGACACCGCTGTCGGAGCTGGCCTACCGCGGCCCGGCCGACGAGGCGGTGTCGCGGGGCGCGTTCGGTCCGCGAGCGCCGCGGCCGCGGCTGCTGCCGGACATCCTGCGGGACGGTCTGGGGGGCGCCCGGCGCGGCCCGGGGGGGGGGGGGGGG
>NZ_JASCXP010000497.1:0-4728 GCF_030010695.1 Nocardia sp. CC201C | reverse complement strand
CGCCGTCCGGAGTGCGGCGCGCTCGCCCGCTGGGCGCCTCGGGCACGGCCGGCCCACGTGCGGCGGTGGCCGTGGCGGGCGAATCCGATGGCGTGGCGGGCGTTTTCGCCTTCCCCGCTGTCGCGGCGCGTTGGCGGCGGCCGGTGTTCTCGCGGATCTCGAGGGTGCGGCCGTTGAGGTGGAGCAGGCCGCGGGAGGTGCGGACGGCGGTGGAGCCGGGGTGTTCGCGCACGGTGAGGGTGACGCCGTTGTCGGTGCCGGTGGTGCCGCCGACGCGGCCGCTGACCGGGACCCAGGCGGTGGAGGCGGCGTCGAGCAGCTTCAGTAGGACCTCGGTTTCGCCCTCGTCGAGGACGCGGTCGTAGAGGTCGGCGGCGGCGAGGGAGCGGGCGGCCTCGGCGCGGGCGCGCTGGGCGTCGAGCTGGGCCTGGCGCAGGCGGCGGATACCGGCGTCGTTGCGCTGGATGCGGGCGGGCGCGCCGGGCGTGGGCGGGCGGCCGGTCTCGGCGAGGGTGCGGGCGATCTCCAGCGGTGGTGCGTCCCACCAGGAGCGGATGGCGGGGATGACGTCCGCGTCGGGATGCCGCATGGACAGATGGCGGGGGCGGCCGAGACCGAAGACGGCGTCGTAGAGGGCGTGCGCGGCCTCGGCGGTGGGGGCGGCGGTGAACCAGCCCGCCAGATGGCGCAGTGCCGATTCGCGGGAGACGCCGCCCTTGCGGGTCTCGGTGACGCGGCGCAGCAGCGACAGCACCGCCGCGATGGCGCTCATGGTGGCCTCGCGCAGGCGCTCGCATTCGGTGAGCGCGCCCTCGGCCTCCGACGGCAGGAACCAGGCGTGCAGGCCCTGCCAGCGCGCCCGCCAATCCGCCTGTCGCGCAGCGGTATCGAGCAGGACGCGTTCGTCGCAGCGGGCGGCGCGCTCGATCAGCTCGTCCACCCCGGTCGCCTCGACCTCGCGGATGGCGGTGGCCAGGCGCGGCGCGAACCGCGCGAGGTCCATGGAGAATTCGCGCATATGCGCCAGCAGCGCGTCCTTGTGGACGAGGAACGCCTCGGGGGTGACCTCGGTGGTGCGCACCAGGTCGCCGAGGGTGAGATAGAAATGCGCGGCGCGGTCGGCCAGATCCGACAGCGCCCGGTCCAGCCGGTTGAGCACCCGGTACACCCGGGGCGCGTCACCGGTGCGGTTGGCTTCGGCCAGGGTGTGCAGGTCCGCCAGCAGTTCCGGCAGCACCAGACGCGAGAGCGCCGCCTCGTCCAGTCGCGCGTCCAACACATCCGAGACCGCTCGGTACGCCTGATAGCCCGCCTGCGAGAACTGGTAGACGAAATGCCGGTTCCGGTACTCGGCCAGCGTCGCCGCCCGGGTGCCGTCGTAGCTGCGCTCCAGCACGCCCCACTGGTGCAACTGCTCCAGCAGCGGCCCCACCTCGGTCGCGGTCAGCGCGGGAGCCCCCGGGCAACGTCCGAGCGTCTCCACGACGTCACTGGCGTGCAGCAGCACTACATAGGCGGCCCGCGCGGTGTCGAAGGCGCGCAACACCCACAGGTAATCGGCCCGTTTCTCGGCGGTGGCGAAGGAGAACAGCCGGAGCCGATCGGCGTGCGGCAGATCCCCTCCACCGACCCCGGACGGGTCGGGCAGCAATCCGGCAGCGGTCTCGGTCACCGGGGTGAGACTAATACCGCCCCCGCCCGAGTCCCCAATGCGGCCGCTGTTCGGCGCGCCACAGCGACCCGAATGCCGACGTGGCGGCGCTGTATTGCGTGGTGAGTCCGAATGTGGCGGGCCGCGACCGGATCAGCTGGCGGCCAGGGTGCGCAGTTGCTCGAGGTAGGTGCGGGTGCGGGGGTCGCCGGGGAAGCGTTCGATCATCTCGCGCGCCGCCTCGCTCGCGATCCACATCAGGGAGGGCAGGGAGCGGCGCTTGCCGGTGAGGGCCTGTAGCCCCTCGTCCACGGCGAGCTCCAGATTGCGATCGCGCACCGCCACCACCGCGAGGGTGAGGTGGGCCTCGGAGACGCGCATGGGTTTGCGGATGGTGCCGTCGGGTGCGGTGGAGTTGCGGATGACTTGCCACGCATAACTTTCGGCGAGGCGGTCGTCCCCGGCCACCCGGCAGCAGTCCATGGCGTAGAAGTCGAACTTCTGTGGGTCCACCACGAAATGATTGTCCAGATTGGGGGGATGATGAAGTTTGTCGAGTATCGAGCGGCCTTGCGTCAGTGCGGATTCCACCTCGCGGCGATCGCCGATGCGCGCCCACGCCTTGGCGCGCTGCGCCGAGAGCTGCACACCGACGCCCAGCGCGCCCGCGCCGGGGAGGGCGCTGTCTACGGCGTCGATGGCCCCGCGGTAGTTGCCCTGGGTGAGGGCGAACCAGGCCGCCATTTCCGCACCCCAGCCGATGATTTCGGCATGATCGGCCTCCTGACCCAGGGACAGGGCGGCCCGGCGGGTGGCCTCGGCGGCGGTGCGCCAGCCCAAGTCATAATCTACGCAACCGACCAGTAGGGCGACCCATCCGGCGAGCACCAGCACCTCGCGATGCTGGGCGAGAGTAAGACGACCGTCCAGTAGAGAGGTAATTCGCCGCAACCACGCCGTCCCCTCCGCGTGCAACTCGTGCGGATCGGTGCACGGATACTCCGAGCACAGCCGGTCGGCCGTGATGTGGATGGCGTCCAGCGTCGCCGCCGAGACATCCGACATGCGCAGCCGCCCGATGAACTCGAGCGTGTCCATCCCGGTCGCCGAGAGCATCTCATCGTCCCGATTCGGCCGTGACTTGGGGAAGAAGGCCGCGGTCACGGTGTCGAAGGCCGCCGCGATAATGGGCGCGTAGAAGTCGTCCGGGCGGGATTCGCCCGATTCCCACCGCCGCCAGTTGCGTAGCAGCGTGGAGTCGGTGGGGAGGTTGTGGCTCGATTTCCCGCGCATGGCGCGGACGGCGTCGGCCTGTGACCACCCCCGAGCATCCCGTTCGGCACGCATTCGGACAGCCCAGACAGGTCGATCGTCACCACTGGACACGCTCTGTAGTATCTCACCAGTTAACCCCGCGTGGACCCGGATAGGGCATCTGGATGTCAGTGGGTTGACATCTGCAATTGCATCTTCGAGAACGCCATAGTCGTTAGTGGGCACACAACAGAACAGCGAGATCCCCAATCCAACGGAGGTTCGGGTGGAAGCGTTGATCTATGGGTACGTGCGTGACGATCTGGCCGACGGCCGCGGTGACGAGTGGGAGAGCGCCATGTGCACCCTCGCCAGCTCGGCCGGATTCTGCTTCGCCGCCACGTTCCATGAATCGACCCCGGGCGACGGCACCGCATTCGCGGAGCTGACCGCCGAACTCAAGCGAGCCGATGCCCACCATGTCGTGGTGCCGTCACTCGATCACCTTGCCGGTCAGACGATTCCGCGTGACATATTGATCGCGAAGCTGGCCCAGGAGGCGTCCGCGAAGGTCTGGACGATCGACAGCTGACCGGCGGCCCACGGCCGCGTTCCGACCGATCCCGGCGCTCGCCCATCCGGTACGCGCCCAGCTCAGCAGCCGCGCGGCGGCCCACCCGGCCGCCAGCGAGGCCGTCAATGCCGCCAGGTGATGCTGCCCGAACAGCGGATACACCTGCCAGTGCAGTAGATACGCGAACAGCGAGGCGTCGGCGAGCAGCGCGGCCGCACCCGCGACCAGCGCGGGTACCCGCACCGACGGCAACCAGACGAGCAGCAGGATTCCGGCGAGAATCATGCGCTCTCGGTCGGTTTCGCCGAAATAGCCCGGTATCGTCGCCAGCGCGATCGCGCTGAGCAACAGCCGGTGCCACACCGTCTCGGCCTTGGCCGCTGCCCAGCCGAGTAGGAAGAACCATGCCACCAGCGGTGAGAAGGGCACATCGTCCGGCCGGTACAGATCGAATGTCCGATATCGGAAGATGAGCGCCACGCCGAGCAGACCGGTCGCGAACCAGAACGGCGACAACCGTTCCCAGCGATCGGCCACCGGCAGGCGCAACAGCAGCGCGGAACCCACGATGAGGTAGAGCACCACCTCGATGAACCACAGGTGCCCGGCCGTCGGGCTGTCGTGCGGACCCAGAATCTTGTTGAGCAGCAGCACATTCTGCCAGCCGTAATAATCGGTGAACGGCAGGGTGAGCAACACCCAGGCCGCCGTCGGCACCGCGACGAAGGCCGCGCTGCGCAGGGTGCGCCGCAGGCGCGGCGCGGCCGGAGCCGCGGTGACGGCGAAGCGCGCGAAATTGAATCCCGCCGCCGCCAACAGCACATGCGCCCCGCCCCACAGGACGAAAAGTCCGATATGTGAGCCGATTACCGTCACGATGCCGATCGCCCGCAACAGGGTGCTGGTATCGAGCGACCGCCCGAACCGCGTCCGCCGCCGGGGGAGTGCCTCGAGTTCGGCGATGGTGCGCGACGGCCAGTCGGCCGGAAGCTGCCCCAAGGCCCGTTCGAGCCGCACCGCCAGGGTGACGAAAGTCAGTGAGTCGCCCCCGAGATCGGCGAAGGTGGCGTGGGAGCCGATGTGGTCACGATCGAGGCCGAGGGCTTGTGCGAAGAGGATGCGCACATCCTCGCAGGATCCGCCGGGGGCACCCGACGGGAGAGCGTCACCGTGCGTGCCCGACAAGCGCCGAATACTCGGATAGTCCGGTTTTCCATTGGGTAGCCGAGGAATCGACGACACCACACAG
>NZ_JASCXP010000496.1:0-4744 GCF_030010695.1 Nocardia sp. CC201C | reverse complement strand
CCGCCGAGGGCAAGGGCGCGTCCGAGGGCAACGGCGCTGTGAAGCCGCCGACCGCCAAGCCGGGCGGCCTGGGCTTCAAGTCCACTGCGAAGGCCCCCGGCCGCAAGAGCTGATCACCGCTGGTGAATGAGCCCGGATCCCTAGGGATCCGGGCTCTTTTCATTCGAAATGTTTGCTGGCCAGCAAACTTTCATGGCTGAACTGGGACATGCCCTTGACTGAAGAGTTGCCGGAACCTACCTTTTAGAGCACGCTTTTGCTTCAAAGTGGTCCGGATCACGTCACAGATCCGTTCAGGACAGCATGCCGGCCTCCGCTGCCCTCTTGTCTCACAAGGAGATTCAGGTGGTACGTAGCAGAGTGCTGTCCACGGTCGCGGCCCTCACCGGGATCACGCCGATCATCGTCGCGATCATGCCCGCCGGTGTCGCCCACGCCCACGGGTATGTGTCGTCCCCGGCCAGCAGGCAGGCACAGTGCGCCCAGGGTGTCGTCAGCTGCGGGGATATCAGGTACGAACCGCAGAGTGCGGAGGGACCGAAGGGCCTACGCAGCTGCAGCGGCGGCGTCGGCCGCTTCGCGGAGCTGGACGACGACGACAAGGGCTGGCGCGTGCACCCGGTCGGGCGGACCGTGTCCTTCACCTGGAAGGTCACCGCCCCACACCGAACCGCCAACTGGGAGTACTACATCGGCGACACCCGGGTGGGCTTCGTGGACGGCGGCAACGAGCCGCCGCCGCAGACCTTCACGCACAGTGTCGATCTGGGGAACTTCACCGGGCGGCACCGGCTGCTCGCCGTCTGGAACATCGGGGACACCGCGAATGCGTTCTACTCCTGTATCGACCTGGATATCAACGACGGCGGATCCCCGACCGGCCCAACGCATCCCACGCCCACCACAGCACCGACCACCGCAGCACCGTCCACCACCACGCCCCCGACGACCACGACGACGCGCCCACCCACCACGACCGCTCCACTGCCGACCACGCCGCCACATCAGCACCCCACCACCGACCGACCCACCGCCGAGTCCTGGCGCCAGGGAGCCACATACCGCATAGGTGACGTGGTGTCCTACAACGGAATTCACTACAGCTGCCGCCAAGCCCACACCGTCCACGACCCGAACTGGACCCCGCCGAACACCCCGGCCCTCTGGCAGCGCCTGTAGCCGCACGCGGGTGGTGCACCGGGCGAGGTGCCGACGCCGCCACCTCGCCCCGCACGGCGCGACGACCGAGCCCATCCCACATCTACTGCCACACCGTGAAACCCGTTGGGACGAGCGCGCGGCGCCGGCACCTCCCGGCGTGACCGATTCGGGCGGCACAGCTGCCACGACCGACGAGCCGCTTCACAGTCGGCGCAGCGGCGTTGTCGTACCCAGCGGTCACGTCGAGCGCGATCGTGTCATCGAGCCCAGCGGTGTGCCGAGTAGCGGTCGCATCGCCCGACGCTGCGATATCCACAACTCTCCCTGCGCCGACCGGCGATCACGCGTGCGACCCGCCGCCACCCGCGCAGGGGGTGACCACCATGCACTTCGGCGGTACCCACCGGCCCCGTGACCGCAGTCCCCGGGGCCACACGGCAGCGCCAGCTCGGGGCATCCGAGTGCTTCGGGCCGCCCGCGAAGCGCGCCGATGGCCGCTGCGGCAGCGACGCACGCCTCGCGGCCATCCGCGCGGCGATGTGCGCACGGGCCGCAGCCGTCGATCGCGATACCGGTCCACGACCGCGATGCCGGTCCACCCGACAGACGCACGTCGGCTAACCGGCAGCAAGCGAAGGCGCGCGAGCTGGTCAATACTGATAGGTATGGCGGAGGCGGGAAGTGTTCGGGTCGAGATCGCGGTGGAGACGCTGGGCGGTGTGGAGGCGGCGGAGAGCGCCGGTGCGGATCGCATCGAGCTGGGCACCGGACTCTGCGCGGGCGGGCTGACCCCGAGTCCGGCATTGGTCGCCACGGCCCTCGAACTCACCTCGAGCACCCGGGTGCACGTGCTCATCCGCCCACGTCCCGGCGACTTCCGCTATTCCGCCGCGGAGGTCGCGCTGATGCGCGCCGATATCGGCCAGGTCCGCCGACTCGGCGCGGCGGGGGTGGTGTTCGGTGTGCTGGACGCCGACGGCCAGGTCGATATGGCCGCCAATGCCGCGCTCATCGAGGCCGCGGAGGATATGGAGGTCACCTTCCATCGCGCCTTCGATGTCTGCGCCGATCCCTACACCGCTTTCGAGCAGGTGATGGAGCTCGGATTCACGCGGCTGCTCACCTCGGGACGGCAGCCTTCGGTCGTCGAGGGCGCGACGCTCATCGCGAAACTCGTCACCCGAGCGCAGGGCCGCATCGACGTCATGGCGTGCGGTGGCCTGCGCGCCGACAATGCCGCCGAGGTGCTGGAACGTACCGGGGTGCGCGATCTGCACGCCGCCGTCCGCATTCCGGTGCCGGGACTGGAGGTCGAGGGCGCGGAGGTGTCCTTCGCCGAACCCGGTGCACCACAGGGTTTCGATCATTTCGCAACGGATGCGGCCGGGGTGGCCGCGCTCTGCGAGGTCGCGCGTTCGCGCGGGTGACTCCCGCCGGGTCCGCCCCGTCGACTGCCAGGAAAGGGGCGGACCCGGCGGGTTGCGAGGTGGCGTCAATCCTCGCTACCCGAACCCACCGCCAGAGCCGTCGTGATCAGCATCGACAGCGGTGGGAGTTTGCTGTCTCGGCTCGGCGGCACCACCCAGTGGCAGCCCTCGCGCGTCCACTGCCCGAGTCCGGTGGGCAGCATGACGGCGGAACCGACGGGCGGTATGCCGATGTCGAGACGGTTGAGCACCTGGAGTATCTGTTCGCCCGGCCGGGAATCGGGCGCCACGAGAAAACTCCAGCGGATCTGGCGAGCCAGCATGGGCGCCGACTCCCCTTGCTGTTCGAGTGCGGCGCGGACTTTTTCGGCCCGCACCACCGGCAGGTGGATAACTCCTGTGCGCCCGGTGATCGGAAGCATTACGAATCCGCCGCGCTCGATCACCGGGAGACCGAACTCGTGGCGGTAGAACGCCACCCAGTCCCCGACGGTTCTCAGCTTGTCCGCATTCACCCCGAACTCCTTGCCTGCTGAATCCAGGGTGGCCCCCGAGCCGGCGGTGTGAGAACGCCCGCACGCCCTCCTTACGCTGCCCTTCCGCCGCCACTGTTACCGGCGCGTAGACCCGGTGATACCAGCTCGGTTTCGCTTGTGGCCCATGTCACGACACGCTCGTACCCTGGACATCGGAGTTCGTTCGGAAGGGATGGACATCGTGGTCCGGCACTGGTCAGGTAAAGAGGCCCGCGCCCTTCGCGATGCCAAGCGGATGAGTATCCGAGAGTTCGCGGCGCATCTCGGTGTCCACGAACGCTTGGTGTCGAAATGGGAGGCCGGGGGAATTCGGGTGCATCCCCGACCCATCAATCAGGCCGCCCTCGATACCTCCCTGGCCAGGTCCGACGACGTTGTGCGGGCGCGGTTCGCGGCATTGATCGATCAGCCTCTGATCGACCGTCCCGGGCCCGGTTTCAGTGCGCGCCAGAGCAGTTCGGCGCAGGCCATTTATTCCAGCGACGCGGAACTACTGTCACTCGTGGATGCGGGTGCGATGAGGGGCGATGCGTTAGCGGCGATTTCGGAGAGGGATCTGATCATGGCGGCTGCCCATGAAGCAAGTGAGCACGCCGGGCGGGCCGAGAGCACCAACGTGGGAGCCACCACGTTGGAACAGCTCGACGCCGATGTCACGCGCATCGCGAACGATTACGTGCACGTGCCTCCCGTCCCGATGATGGTGGAGATGCTGCGCGTGCGACGCCGGGTGTACCGGCTGCTCGAGGGGCATCAGAGACCGGCCGACACCTCGCACCTGTATCTGTTGGCGGGCACCCTGTCCGGACTGCTCGCCAATGCCAGCACCGACCTCGGCTACTACGATGCCGCGGGCGAACAGGCCAGGGCCGCTTGGGCTTACGCGGAGCTGTGCGGCCACAACGGATTACGGGCCTGGACGCGCGGCATGCAGGCGCTGATCGAGTACTGGTCCGAGCGGCCGCGCCGCGCGGTGCTGCTGGCGCAGAACGGGCAGGAGTACGCGGAATCCACCACGGCCCAGGTGCGGCTGCACAATATCGAGGCGCGCATCTGGTCGCGGCTGGGCAGCAGCGCCGACACCGAGAACTGCATCCGCGCCGCCGAGGCCGCCCGCGGTTCCAGCGGCGCCAACGACTCGCTGCACGACGAGGTGGGCGGCGTCTTCGGATTCAACGAACCCAAGAGCCAGTACTACGCGGGCGCGACCTACATCCATCTGGGTCAGGCCGAACCCGCGCTCCAGGCCACCAGGCGCGCCATCGAGCTCTACGCCAACGGTCCGACCGAGCAGCGTTCCTACGGGGCGGAGGCCCTCGCGCGGGTGGACAGCGCCGCCGCGCACCTCATCAACGGGAGTCTCGACGGGGCCACCGAGGCCCTGCAACCGGTCCTGCAACTCGACGAGGACAAGCGCATCGCCCAGCTGGAGGAACGCCTGACCGGCCTACGTCAGCGGCTGGCCGGCCCCACCTTCCGCGAGGCGATCGAGGCCCGTCGCCTGGACGAACGCATCGAGGAGTTCTGCGGCACCACCGCCGCGAAGGGCATCCCACCGGGCTCCCCCACCCAGTGAGTTCAGCCCCTCACTCACCGAGCACAGCCTCGTGGTTCGCGGCG
>NZ_JASCXP010000495.1:0-4775 GCF_030010695.1 Nocardia sp. CC201C | reverse complement strand
TGCGCATCGACCGTTACCCCGGCGGTGGACGGCCGCCGGAGTATGGGGATTCCGGCTCCACAGCATGCCGGAATGACGGACGGAATGCACTCAGTCCAGCGGCACGACCGCGGGCAGCCAGGGAATGCGCCGCGCCGCGTCCAGGTCCGCCCCGTCGTCGACGACGACGGCGCCCAGGTCCTCCAACGGTTCACCACCGAGCTCGGCGAGCCCCGCGCCATCGGTGAACAGATGCGATACCCATTCGTCGGCCAGCACCTCGGCCAGCGCGCCGTGCGGCGGCACCGCGGTGACGACCACGGACGCACCGCTGGCGCCGGCGGCGAGCACCTCGACCACGGCGGCCAGCGCATCGGCGCGGCCGAACCGGAAGGTTCGCGACTCGAAGGTCAGCTCGGTGTGGCCGCTGACCCGGTTCACCAGTTCCGCGAGCTCGTCGTAGCTCAGTCCCCGGTCGGCGTGCGCGAAGGCGAGGTCGCCGCCCTGCAGGGCACGGGCGCGGTTGGCGTAGGTGACCGGGCGGGGTGAGGCCGCCGCGATCTCCGCGACCAGGGTGGGGTCGGCCAGGACCAGCCAGTCCACGCCGTTGCCGGAGTTCTCGGCGCTCGCGGTGAGGCCGACCTTGACCACCAGGTCGGTGGGCAGCTCGGCAGCGGCGGCGGCGACCGGGACCACGGCCGCACCGGACTTGAGGACCGCCCAGGTGGCGACCACGGCGTCGACACCGCGGTCCAGGCGCAGCGCGACACCGGTGCCCGGACCGCAGCCGCGGCCGATGAGCACCCGCGCCAGCCGCGAGGAGCGGGCGTCGAGTTCGGCGTAGGTCAGGGCGTCCTCGCCCCAGACCAGGGCCGGACCGTCCGGGTCGTCCTCCACGGCGGCGGTCAGCAGCAACGGCAGCTGGGTGCCGCGGGTGACCGCGGGCGCGGCGTCGGAGAACCCGGCAGCCGCGCTGTGCGAACGCTGCTGTACGCCACCGAATTCGATGGCTCCCACGCGTTGGCGCGGGTCGGCGGCCACGGCCGCCAGCACGCGCTGCAGGCGCTCACCGAAGGTGTGGATGGTGGACTCGTCGAAGATGTCCGAGGCGTAGGTGAGGGCTCCGGCGAGTTCGCCGACCGCGCCGTCCTCCCACTGTCGTGGGTCGATGGTGACCTGGAGGTCGAACTTGGCCGACACCGCGCCGGTGTCGAGCGCGCTGATGGACAGGCCCGGCAGTTCGAGGTCGGGTCGGTCGGTGTTCTGGAACGACAGCACCACCTGGAACAGCGGGTCCTGGGCGTTGGCCCGGTCGGGCGCGACCACCTCGACCACGCGCTCGAAGGGGATGTCGGCATTGCCGTAGGCGGCGAGGTCGGTCTCCCGCGCCTTGTCGACCAGCTCGTCGAAACTCGCCGCCGAGTCCACCGCGGTGCGCAGCGCCAGGGTGTTGACGAACATGCCGACCACATCGTCGAGCACCCGCTCACCGCGACCCGCGATGGGCGTGCCGATGGTGACGTCGCCGCTGCCGGACAGCCGCGACAGCAGCACCGCCAGCGCGGCGTGCACCACCATGAACAGCGAGGCGTTGTGCTCGCGGGCGATCCGCGCCAACCCCTCGTGCACCTCGGCGGGCACCGTGAAGGTGGTGGCCCCGCCCTGCAGGGTGCGCACCGCGGGTCGCGGACGGTCCAGCGGCAGGTCGAGGGTGCCGACCGCGCCGTCGAGCCGATCCCGCCAGAAGGCCAACTGCCCCGCAGCGACCGAGTTCTCGTCGTCGTCGGTGCCGATGACCTGGTGCTGCCAGAGCGCGAAGTCGGCGTACTGCACCGGAAGTGGCGACCAGGCGGGCGGATTGCCCTGGCAGCGCGACACGTACGCGGTCACCAGATCGCGGGCCAGCGGCGGCAGCGACGCGCCGTCCGCGGTGATGTGGTGCACCACGACCACGAAGTAGTGGTCGGTTCCGGTGTCGCCGTCGGTACACAGCAGCGCCCGGATGGGAACCTGTGCGGTGACGTCGAATCCGGCGGACAGCACCTCGGTCATGCGGTGCAGCGCATTGCCCAGCGGCTCCACGGTCAGTCCGCCCGGCAGCGCCTCCGCGACGGACACGATGTCCTGGTAGGCGATGCCGTCGGCGTCCACGGGATAGCGGGTGCGCAGCGATTCGTGCCGCTCCAGCACGTCCAGCACCGCCAGGCGCAGTGCCTCGATGTCGAGCGTGCCCGAAAGCCGCAGCGCCAGTGGGATGTTGTAGGCGGGCGAATCCGGATCGAGCTGGTTGATCACCCACATGCGCTGCTGCGCCAGCGACAGCGGCACCCGCGCGGGACGCTCGGCGCGCACCAGCGGCGGTCGGTTCTCGGCGGTGCCGGTCACCACCCGGGCGGCCAGCGCGGCGACGCTGGACGCCTCGAACAGCTCCCGCACGGCGAGATTCGCGCCCAACGCCTCGTTGATGCGCGCCACCGCGCGGGTGGCCAGCAGCGAATTGCCGCCGAGGGCGAAGAAGTCGTCGTCCACGCCGACCTCGGTAGCACCCAGCAGGGCGGCGAATTCGGCCGCCACCACGCGTTCGGACTCGGTGCGCGGGGCCCGGTACTCGACGGAGCCGCCGAATTCCGGTGCGGGCAGCGCCTTGCGGTCCAGCTTGCCGTTCGGAGTGAGCGGCAGTACGTCCAGGGCCACGATGGCGTCGGGAACCATGTAGGCGGTAAGGAATTCGCCCAGCGCGGCCTTGATCTCGGCCGGGTCGAGCGCGGTATCGCCTTCGGGCACCACATAGCCGACGAGTTGGTCGACGCCGTTGTCGTCGCGCACCAGCACCACGGTCTGGCTGATGCCCGGAACCCGCAGCAGCGCCGATTCGATCTCGCCGAGTTCGATGCGGAAGCCGCGCAGCTGCACCTGCTGGTCGCTGCGGCCCGCGTACTCGAGGTTGGCCTCGCCGCCGAATCCGGCCCAGCGGCCGACGTCACCGGCGCGGTACATGCGCGAGCCGGGCGGGCCGTAGGGGTTGGCCACGAACCGTGCCGCGGTCAGGCCCGGACGCCCCAGGTAGCCGCGTGAGAGCTGTGCGCCGTCCACGTAGATCTCGCCCGCCACGCCGACCGGAGCCGGGTGCAGGCGCTGGTCGAGTACGCGCGCGCCCAGGCCGGGCAGCGCCCGGCCGATGATGCTGCTCGGCTGCTGCGCCAATTCCTCGTCCAGGGCCAGGAACGACACGTGCACGGTGGTCTCGGTGATGCCGTACATGTTCACCAGCGTCGGCGCGTCCGGCGCGTGTCGGTCGTACCAGCGTCGCAGTTGCCGCAGATCCAGTGCCTCACCGCCGAACACGACATAGCGCAGCGCGTAGTCGCCGCTCTGCGCCGCGGCGGCGCGGTCGGCCTCGGCCAGCTGGTAGAACGCCGACGGTGTCTGGTTGAGCACCGTCACCCGCTCGCGAATCAGCAACTCGCGGAACTGTTCCGGCGATCGCGAGGTCAGGTGATCGACCACCACCACCGCGCCGCCGTTGGCCAGCGCGCACCACAGCTCCCACACCGAGAAGTCGAAGGCGAAGGAGTGGAACAGCGTCCACACGTCGTTCTCGTCGAATTCGAAGTGCGCCTGGGTGTTCGCGAACAGCTCCACCACATTGCGGTGCGCCACGCCCACCCCCTTGGGCACGCCGGTGGATCCGGAGGTGTAGATCACGTACGCCAGGTGATCGGCGCGCAGCGGGGCGCGCCGTTCGGCGTCGGTGACGGGCGCGTCGGAGAAGCTCGCCACCTCGTCGAGCAGCACCACCGGGAAGTCCCCGGCGGGCACCGACTCCCGCTCATCGGTCGTGGTCAGCACACAGGCGGGCTGGGAATCGGCCAGCATGAATTCCAGCCGCTGCGTCGGGTAGGCGGTGTCGACGGGCAGGTAGCCCGCACCGGAGATGAGCACCGCGAGCAGCGCCACGGGCAGCTCCTCGGTGCGCGGAACGGCGACCGCCACCAGCGTTTCCGGGCCGGCGCCGTAGGCGATGAGGGCCCGCGCCACCACATTGGCGCGGCGCAACAGCTCGTCGAAGGTCAGCGTGGTGTCGCCGTAGCGGACGGCCGGGGCGTCGGGGCGACCGGCGGCCTGCGCGGTGATGAGGTCCACCAGGGTCACGTCCGGCACCGGCACGCCGGGCGTATTCCATTCGTGCAGGACGAGTTCGCGCTCCCCCGGCGCGTAGACGGCGATATCGCCGACCACGGCGCGGGCGTCGGCGGCCACGGCCGCGAGAATGCGGCCGAGCCGATCGGCGAAGTCCAGTACGGTCGCCGGGTCGAACAGATCCACGGCATAGGTGTAGGTCAGCGCCATGCCCTGGGTGTCGGTCCGCTCGGTGACATCCAACTGGAGGTCGACCAGCGCGGTGCGCTCGCCGCGCCCGGTCCGCCCGGCGGTGAGCAGCACCTGGAACGGCGGATGCCCGGCGGCCGAACGAATCACGTCGAGCACGTCGGCCAGCCGCTCGGAGCCGCCACCCGCGCGGCCGAACACCTCGGCGTCGGCGCGGGTCACCGCCTCGAGCAGGTCGGCGAAGGCGATGCCTGGGTCGATCTCGGTACGCAGCACGACCGCGGCCGAACCCGGGTGCACCGCACCGAGTTCCGGGGACACCGCGCCGACCGCGATCTCCCGGGTGCCGCCGGACAGCCGCGCCAACAGCACCGCGAAGGCGGCGTGCACGACCGTGAACAGGGTCGAATCCGTCTGCCGCGCCAGCTCCGCGAGTGCGGCGGCGACGTCGGCGGAGATGTCGAAGC
>NZ_JASCXP010000494.1:0-4777 GCF_030010695.1 Nocardia sp. CC201C | reverse complement strand
GGCGGGGCGTCGGTCCGGAGGCGCTGGTCGCCGTCGCACTGCCCCGCTCGCCCGAGCTGGTCGTCGCGCTGCTGGCCGTGATCAAAGCGGGCGGTGGCTACCTGCCGGTCGACCCCGACTATCCGGCCGACCGCATCGCCTACATGCTCTCCGATGCCCGTCCGACCTGCGTCGTCACCGCCGGAACCGCGCCCCTGACACTGCCTCCGGAGCTTCCGGTCGTCGATCTGGAGCGCTGGAACGCGGCCGAGACCGACGGTGCGCCGATCACGGCCGCCGAGCGGCCGGCCATCCTGGCCCCGCAGCACATCGCCTACGTCATCTACACCTCGGGCTCGACCGGTCGCCCGAAGGGCGTGCAGATCCCGCACGCCAATGTGGTGACCCTGTTTCGGAACACCGCGCCCGCCTTCGGGTTCGGGCCCGACGACGTATGGACGCTGTTCCACTCCTATGCCTTCGACTTCTCGGTCTGGGAACTGTGGGGGCCGCTGCTCACCGGCGGCACCCTGGTCGTGGTCGACTACCAGACGTCGCGATCCCCGGCGACCTTCCTGGCTCTGCTGCGCCGCGAGCGGGTCACCGTGCTCAATCAAACGCCGTCGGCCTTCCACCAGCTCGCCGATGTCGAACGAACCGACTCCGATCCCGACGCAGCACCACTATCGCTGCGCTACATCGTCTTCGGCGGTGAGGCGCTGGACGTGCGCCGGCTCGCCGACTGGTACCGCCGCCACGACGACACCGCGCCGCGGCTGGTCGACATGTACGGCATCACCGAGACCACGGTGCACGTCACACACCGTGCGCTCGACCGTGACGTCGCGGCATCCGGCGGCGGCATCGGCCGGGCACTGCCGGGATTGGGAATCCTGCTGCTGGACAAGCGGCTACGGCCGGTGCCGCTCGGCGTCGCCGGGGAGATCCATGTCTGCGGCGGCCAGCTCGCACGCGGGTACCTCGGCCAGCCGGGGCTGACCGCCGCTCGGTTCGTCGCCGATCCGTTCGGGCCGCCCGGTACCCGGCTCTACCGATCGGGCGACCTCGGGCGGTGGACCGCCGCCGGCGAACTCGAGTATCTGGGCCGGGCGGACGAACAGGTGAAGGTGCGCGGTTTCCGCATCGAACTCGGTGAGATCGAGGCGGCGCTGGTGGCCGACAGCCGGGTGCGCCAGGCGGCGGTGATCCTGCGACACGACGAGACCGACAATCCGCGGATCGTGGCCTATCTGGTACCCGAATCTACCGTGGCGCTGGATCTCCCGGAGCTGCGCACAGATCTGGCACGACGGCTCCCGGACTACATGGTGCCCGCGGCGTTCGTGCCGCTCGATGCCCTTCCGCTGACGGCCAACGGAAAGCTGGATCGCCGGGCGCTGCCCGAGCCGGTCGCGGTGACGGTGGCCTATCGCGCCCCGGTCAGCCGGGCGGAGCGAGCCACCGCGGCGGTGCTGGCCGAGGTGCTCGAGGTGGAGCGGGTCGGCCTGGACGACGGCTTCTTCGCCCTGGGCGGCAATTCCCTGAGCGCCACCCGGGTGGCCGCGCGCCTGGGCGCGGAGCTCGGTGTCACCGTGCCGATCCGCCTGGTGCTCGAGGAGTCCACGGTGGCCGCGCTGGCCGAGCGGGTCGCGGCGCTGCACCCCGACGGCCGGGACACGCGGCTGGCGGTCCGGCCGCGTCCCGCGCGCATTCCGCTGTCCCCGGCACAGCAGCGCCTGTGGTTCATCAACCGATTCGACCAGCGCGCCCACACCTACAACATCCCGTTCGCCGTGCGTATGTGCGGTGAGCTGGACAGCGACGCGCTGCGGGCGGCCGTCGCCGATCTCGTCGCTCGTCACGAGCCGCTGCGCACCGTATACCCGGATGGCCCGGACGGTCCGCGGCAGTTGATCCTGCCCCCGGAGGCTGTCACCCCGCGCCTCGACGTGCGCGACGTTCGCGCCGAGGAATCGGACGAGTGCCTGCGCGCCATCGCCCGCGTCGGTTTCGACCTGACCGTGGAGCCGGGACTACGCATCGAACTACTGCGCGTCGCAGCGCATGAGCACGTTCTTGTCGTCGTCATCCACCATATCGCCGCCGATGGCTGGTCGCTGGCGCCGCTGCTCGCCGACCTCTCCACGGCGTACACCGCCCGGCTGTCCGGTCACGGCCCGGACTGGTCCCCGCTGCCGGTCCAGTACGCCGACTACAGCGTGTGGCAGAGCGAGGCACTCGGCGACGCGACCGACCCCGACAGCGCGGCCGCGGCCGAGCTCGCCTACTGGCGCGATCAGCTGGCCGACCTCCCCGACGAACTGTCGCTGCCGTACGACCGGCCGCGCCCGGCCGTGCAGTCGTTCCGGGGCGCCAAGGTTGCCGTCACGATCGATGCCGCTGTCCATACGGAACTGCTGCGACTGGCCCGCGACACCGATGCCACACCGTTCATGGTCGTGCACGCGGCGTTCTCGGTGCTGTTGGCCCGCATGTCCGGCGGCGACGACATCGCGGTGGGCACACCGGTGGCGGGGCGCGGCGAACGGGAGTTGGACGCTCTGATCGGCATGTTCGTCAATACGGTGGTATTCCGCGCCCGGCTGGATCCGGGCGAGTCCTTCCGGGCGCTGCTGTCCCGGCAGCGAACCGCCGACCTGGCCGCCTTCGCGCATGCGCGGCTGCCGTTCGAGCGGCTGGTGGAGGAATTGAATCCGGTCCGCTCCACCGCCCGGCATCCGCTGGTGCAGATCGGCTTCTCTTTCCAGAACCTGGGTGCCGTGACGGTCGACCTGCCCGGCCTGACCGTGTCCGGATCGGCGATCGAGACCGGTGTCGCGCAGTTCGATCTGCAATTGGTGCTCACCGACCACTACGACGACACCGGATCGCCGACCGGGATCGCCGGGCACATCGTCTATGCCACCGACCTTTTCGACGAGACGACGGTCGCCGATCTCGCGACGCGCTTCACGCGCGTCCTCACCGACGCCGTCGCCCGTCCGCACCTGCCGGTCGGTGATCTGGATCTGCTGGGCACCGTCGAGGCGACGCGAATCCTGCGCGAGTGGAACGCCACCGATCATGCGGTGCCGGACCGCCAGACGCTGGCCTCGCTCTTCGCCGCGCAAGCCGCGCGGACACCGGCCGCCGTGGCTCTGGTGGCGGATCACGGCACGGGCGAACCCCTGACCCTGACCTACCGGGAGTTCTCGGCGAGGGTGAATCGCCTCGCGCGTCACCTGATCTCACTGGGGGTGGGCCCGGAAACGCGGGTGGCGCTGGCGGTGCGCCGCTCCACGGAGCTGATGGTCGGCGTGTACGCGGTGCTGACGGCCGGGGGCGCGTACATTCCGATCGACCCGGACCAACCCGCGGAACGCCTCGATCGGATCCTGCGCGGCGCCGGACCACATGTGCTGCTGAGCACCGTCGCCGACAGCGCCGGGTTGCCGTCGACCACCGTGCCGGTGGTGGCGATCGATGCCCTGGACCTGTCCGCTCTGCCGCCCTACCCGGTGCTCGACGGGGAGCGGCGTTCCCCGTTGCGACCGGAGCACACCGCCTACATCGTGTTCACCTCGGGGTCCACCGGTCGCCCGAAGGGCGTCGCGGTGCCCCATCGCGCGGTGGTGAACCAATTGCTCTGGAAACAAGCCACATTCGGCCTCGACAGCGATGACACAGTGTTGTTGAAGACCGCCGCGACCTTCGACCTGTCGGTGTGGGAGCTGTATTCGGCGGCCCTGGTCGGCGGTCGCACCGTGATCGCCGCCCCGGACGGCCATCGCGATCCGGCGTATCTGCGCACCCTCATCGACGCACAGCGAGTGTCGGTATTGCATCTGGTGCCGTCTCTGCTGACCGCGCTGCTGGCGGGATCGCCCGCCGACCTGCCCGCCACGACGCGGCTGGTGCTCGCCATCGGTGAGACACTGCCCGCGGCGACGGCACAGCGCTTCCGTCGGGTCAATCCACACGTCCAGTTGTGGAATCTGTACGGCCCCACCGAGGCCGCGGTCTCGGTGACCGCGCATCGGGTGGACGACGGCGATACCGCGACGGTCGCGATCGGCCGCCCGGAATGGAATACCCGGGCTTACGTGCTGGACGCACGGCTGCGGCCCGTTCCGCCCGGCGTGGTGGGTGAACTCTATCTCGCGGGTGTGCAGCTGGCGCACGGCTATGTCGGAGCGGGGGCGCTGACCGCGGAACGATTCGTGCCCGACCTGTTCGCCGCCCCGGGCGAACGCATGTATCGCACCGGCGATCTCGCGGCCTGGACCACGACCGGAGAGCTGGAGTACCACGGGCGCACCGACTTTCAGGTCAAGATCCGGGGGTTCCGGATCGAGCTGGGCGATATCGAGGCCGCGCTGCTCGCTCAGGAGGGCATCGCCGCCACGGTCGTCGTCACCCGTCCGGATGCCGACGGCGGTGACCGGCTGGTCGCCTACCTCGCACCCGCACCGGGCCACACCCCGGACCCCGAGACCGTGCGGGCCCGCCTGGCCGCCGTGCTGCCCGCCTACATGGTGCCCGCGGCGCTCGTGGTGCTGGACGCGCTGCCGGTGACCGCCACCGGCAAGGTGGACCGCGCGGCGCTGCCGGACCCGGTCTTCGCCCCCGCTCGCTACCGCGCACCGCTGAGCCGGGCGGAGCGGCTGGTGGCGGCGGTCTTCGCCGAGGTGCTCGGGGTGGAGCGAATCGGTCTGGACGACGATTTCTTCGCCCGCGGCGGCAACTCCCTGCTCGCGACGAAGGTCGCTGCCCGCCTGAGCCGATCGCTCGAGACGGC
>NZ_JASCXP010000493.1:0-4778 GCF_030010695.1 Nocardia sp. CC201C | reverse complement strand
CCCACCCCCCCCCTAACCAGGGCGGGGGCCCCCCCCCCGCGGGGGCGCCCCGCCGGAGAGGGTCAGCTCACGTGGACCGGGAAGGACGCCAGATCGTTCTGGGTGAGCACGGGCAGATTGCCGATCTCCTCCACCGGCACCGCCAGCCGCAGCTCGGGGAACCGCTCGAACAGCGCGGGTAGTGCGATGGCGGCCTCCATGCGGGCCAGGGCCGCGCCGGGGCAGATGTGCGGACCGTAACCGAAGGAGATATTGCGGTGGGCGGTCGGCCGGGTGATGTCGAATTCGTCGGCGTCCGCACCGTGCACGGCGGTGTCGCGGCCGATGGCCCGATACGACATGACGACGCCCTCACCCTTCTCGATGACCGTGTCACCGACGGTGATGTCCTCGGTGGCGAAGCGCATCAGCAGGTGGATGACCGGCCCGTCCCAGCGCAGGGTCTCCTCGATGGCGTTGCGCCATTCGTAGTCACCCGAGCGGATCTTGTCGAGCTGTTCCGGCCGGGTGAGCAGTGCGCGCACGGCGGCGAGAATCAGGCTGACGGTGGTTTCGTGGCCCGCGGCGACCAGGGCCTTGAGATTGCCCACCACCTCTTCCTCGGTGAGCGGTTCACCGCCCTCGTCGGCCTGGATGAAGGCGCTGGTGAGATCGTCGGTCGGGTCGGCCGTCTTGGCCCGCACCATCTTCAGGTAGTAGACGTCCAGCTCTTCGAGCAGCCGTAGTCGCTCCTCGTGCGGTGTCAGCATGGAGAAGAACGCCTTGTACGACTCCAGCAGATACCCGTGGTCTGCCTTGTCGACGCCCATGAGCTCGCTGACCACCCGCATGGGCAGCGGATACGCGAAGACCTGCTTGAGATCCACGACCGCGCCGTCCTTGCCCGCCGCCTCCAGATCGTCGAGCAGTTCGGCGACGAACCGTTCGATCATGGGCCGCAGGGCCTCCAGCCGCCGCGGGCTCAGCGCCTGGGTGGTCTTGATGCGCAGGCGGCGGTGCTCCGCGCCGTCGACGGTGAACATGGAGCGTCCCGCGTCGATCATGCCGATCAGCGGCCACTGCCGGGTGACGACACCGGAATTCCACAGTCCCCAGGCATTGATGTCCTTGACCAGGCGGCTGTCGACCAGCAGCTGGCGGGCGACGCTGTGATCGGTGACCGTCCAGGCGGTGGCGCCCAGCAGGTCGATGCGGGCCAGCGGCCCGGCCGCGCGCAACCGGTCGGTCTCCCCGGCCAGATCACCGATCATGGGGTCGATGGCGATGGGGCATTGACTACTCACGAGAAACCTCCGACAGCACGAACAGGAGTGAAAACCACGGGAAGAGAAGTCATCCCGCGCAGAAACGGCGAGGGTCGCCGCATCAGGTTCTGCGGCGGCACCGCCAAGTCGACATCGGGCAACCGATCGAGCAGTACCTCGATTCCGGTGCGCGCGATGACCTCGGCGATCTGCTGCGCCGGATACGGGCACCGGTATTCGCCGTAACTGAACGCGAAGTGCGCGCTGTTGCCGAGATAGGCCGAGCCCGGTCCATCCGAAATGCCCTGTCGCACATGAGGGTCAGTGTTGGCCGCGCCCAGACCGAGCAGCAGCAGATCCCCGGACCGCACCGTCTTGTCCGCCAGCCGGGTGTCCCGGGCCGCCCAGCGTCCCGCGAGGATCTGCGTCGGAGTGTCCTCCCACAGCGCCTCGTTCATGGCCTGGCCGACACTGCTGCGTCCGCCGCCGAACGCCGCCGCGAACCGGTCGTCGGTGAGCATGAGCCGCAGCGAGTTCACCAGCCAGTCGGCGGTGGTCAGATGTCCGGCGGCCAGGATGGCCTGGAGATCGAGGGTGTACTCCTCGGCGGTGAACGGCTCGGGGTGCGCCAGCATCATCGACACCAGATCACCGGCCGGATGCTGCTGCTTGACCGCCACCAGATTCGCCATGGCCTGGTTGAAGCGCCCGTACGCCGCCTGCGCCTCGGCACCGCTGTCGGCGATGTGCTTCATGATGGTCGCGAGTTCCAGCGCCTCGCTGTCCGGGAAGCCCATGATGCGCGCCAAGGCCAGCACCGGCAGCGGTTCGGCGAAGTCGGCGACCATGTCGGCCTCGCCGCGCCCGCAGAACGAGTCGATCAGCCGATCCGCCAATTCCTCACAGGTGGCGCGCAATTCGAACGGATTGACCGACTCCAGCGCGGGTTCCACCATGGCGACGTGCCGCCGGTGCTCGGCACCGGCGGTGAAGTAGATGGACGGCATGGGCGAGCCGACCATGGGCAGCAGCGGCCAGTCCGGCGGGATATTCGGCCACTGGTTCCACAGCGCGACATTGCGTGGAAACAGCTCCGCGTCGCTGGTCACCTGATGCAGTTCGCGGTAGCCGATCACCAGCCAGGCCGGAATGCCGCCCGGCAGTTCGACAGCCACCACCGGCCCGTGCTCGCGCCGCATCTCCGCGTAGAGCCGGAACGGATCGGTGTGGAAGCGCGGGCCGCTCAGCGGCACGGCGGAATCACGGTGCACCGGGCACCCGCCGGAACGCTCCGGCACGAGGTCGGGCGAGGTCATGAGGCGGTCTCCGGGGTGAGGTCGGGACGCCGAGCGGCCTCGGCGTAGAGGTGCTCGACGAGGGTGATCAGCACCCGCTTGCTGGACTCGCGCGAGCGGGCGTCGCAATTCAGCAGCGGCACAGCGGGATCCAGGTCGAGGGCGTCGCGCACGTCGCCGGGCATGTGCGGATGTCCGCCGAAATCGTTGCACGCCACCACGAACGGGGTGCGCTGATGTTCGAGCCGGTCGATGGCGTACCAGCAGTCGGCGATCCGACGCGGATCCACCAGCACGATGGCGCCCAGCGCGCCGGTGAACAGCCGGTCCCACAGGAACCAGAACCGTTCCTGTCCCGGCGCGCCGAACAGGTACAGCACATGTTCCGCGTCGATGGTGATGCGGCCGAAGTCGAAGGCCACGGTGGTGGTCGACTTCCCCGGCACGCCACCGGGATCGTCCACGCCCACACCGGCATCGGTCATGGTGGCCTCGGTGTCCAGGGGACGGATCTCGCTGACGGAACGCACCAGCGTGGTCTTGCCGACCCCGAAACCGCCGACGATGACGATCTTCAGCCCTTGGCGGGCGGTGCTGTGCAAGGGGGCGTCGGCGCGGGCGGGTCGGGGGTCAAAGCTTGCGGAGTCCAACGAGTACCTTCTCGAGGGTGGTGGCATCCGGCACCGCGGTCCACGGCGAGCCGGGGATGGCCGTGCCGGTGTGCGGGTGGCGTACGGTGATCCGGCCCGCGTGCAGCAGGTCCGACAGCAGGATGGTGGCGATTCCGACCGGGATGCGCAGCTCCGCCGCGATTTCCACCACGGCGGTCGGCGCCGTGCACATGCGCAGGATGGCCGCGTGCTCGGATTGCATTCCCGGCGTCGGATCGCATTCGCTCACAACGAGAGTTACGAGATCGAAGGCGTCGGAGTCGGGTCTGCTCCGGCCCCCCGTCAGCGTGTAGAGCCGATCGGGGGAGTCGTCGCGGCCGGGTCTGCTCACGGCAGGCTCGTTCCCCCGCGCGGTGCCGCCGCGAGATGCTCGCCGAGTTGTTCGACCAGCTCGCGCATATTGTGGCCGACCAGCCCGGCATCGGCGTCCTCGGCCGCGATCACCGCGATGTGCGCGCCCATACCGGCTTCCACGATGAACAGGATGCCGCCGTAGAACTCGGTCATGGACTGGCGCACGCCGCTGTGCCCCGCCCCGAATTCCACCGACGCCCCGTGCGAGAGGCTCTGGATGCCCGCCGCGATGGCGGCCAGTTGATCGGCCTTGTCGACGCCGAGTTCCGGGGTGTGACAGATTTTCAGCCCGTCGCTGGACAGCAGCAGCGCGTGCCTGGTGCGCGGGGTGCGGCCGAGTAGCTGTTCGAGCAGCCAGCCGAGTTGTGCGGGCGCGGACGTTGTCATCGATCGGCCTCCAGGACGGGGGAAGTGGTTGCGGTATCTCCGTTCTCGCGCCCGGTCACGGCGCGCTGGAAGGCTCCCAGCGACGACGGTGACGACGGGGCGGGCGGGACCGCGGCGGATGTCGGAGTGGACAGACCCTCGGGGTGCACCGCGGCCAGGGTGCTGCCCCGGCGGCGCTTGGGGAGTGCCGGTTCGGGGACGGCCGGTGTGATCGCGTGATTCTCACCGGTGCTGTCGGATCGACCGGTGAGTTCCCGCGGTGTCTCGGCGATGGCCGCGGCGATGGTGGACAGTGTGCGGGGCGCCGGTTCCACCCGGGTGGTGAGGTCGCGCGGCACCACGACGACCACCGCGGTGCCGCCGATGGCCGACGGCCGGTACGAGACGGTGAGCCCGTGCTTGCGCGCGAGATGGCCCACCACCGCGAGCCCGAGGCGAGTGCCGGTGAGCGAGGACAGATCCGCGCGCGCGTCGCGCCCGTCGGTTCCCGATACCGCCGCCTCGGCGCGGCGCAGTGCGGATTCGCTCATCACGAGTCCGCTGTCCTCGATGGTGATCACCACGCCCGCGGGCACCTCGGCGGCGTAGACGTGCACCTCCGTGGTGGGCGGGGAGAAGTTGCAGGCGTTGTCGAGCAGTTCGGCGAGTGCGTGCATCACGCCCTCGGCCGCGTGCCCGGCGATGGCGATCTCGGCGATGGCGCGCAGCCGGACCCGCTGATACCCCGCGACACGCCCCATGGCCCCGCGCAGAATCGATTCCATGGCAATGGGTTTGGCCCAGCGACGTCCCGAGCGTGCCCCGCTGAGTACCGCGATGCTGTCGGC
>NZ_JASCXP010000492.1:0-4866 GCF_030010695.1 Nocardia sp. CC201C | reverse complement strand
GGCCTCCGGCAGCGCCGGGATCGGCCGTCGGGCCGGGATGGGCCGCCACACCGGGGCTGGCCGTCCAGCGGCCCTCCGCCTCGTCCGGATGGGACGAGCCCGGGGCGAAGCGGGTCGGGTTCGATGTGGGCGGGATCGGATGTGGTCCCGCCGCAGGGGGTTTCGGTGGGTGCGAGTCGGGGTTGGGGAGGGTGGCGTTGGGGTTGGGGATGGTCGCGGGCGGGCGGAAGGGGGTGGTGAGGGCCGCGCGGGCGGCGGCGGCGAAGGTGGAGCAGTCGGGGTAGCGGTCGTCGGGGGATTTGGCGGCGGCGCGGGCGAGGACCTCGTCCAGGGCCGGGGGGACGTCGGAGCGCTGCGGGTGCAGGTGGGGGAGGGGTTTGTTGAGGTGGCCGGCCACCACCTGGCCGGGGTTGGTGGCGGGGAAGGGGCCGTGGCCGGTGAGCAGGGCGTAGCAGGTACAGGCCAGCGAGTACTGGTCGCCGCGGTGGTCCAGGCGTTCCCCGGAGAGCTGTTCGGGTGAGGCGAAAGCCAGTGTGGCGGAGAACATTCCGGTGGCGGTGAGCTGGGTGTTGGAGTCGGCGAGGGCGGCGATGCCGAAATCGGTGAGCACGGCCCGTTCATCGCGTCCGGTCGCGGCGGCCCACAGCAGGATATTGGCGGGCTTCACATCCCGGTGCAGGATGCCGTGGCTGTGCGCGTAGTCGAGCGCGGCGGCGGTCTCGGTGATGATCCGCACCGCCCGCTCGACCGACACGGCGCGCGGATCCAGCCGGGCGGCGTCGGTGCCGGGCACGTACTGCACGGCGATCCACAGGTGTCCGTCCTGCACCCCGCGGTCGTGAATCCCGACGATGCTCGGATGGTCCAGCCGGGCAATCACATTCGCCTCGCGCTCGAACCGCCGCCGCACCTCCTGGTCCGCCGACACCTCCCGGTTCAGCAGTTTGAGCGCCACCTTGCGCGGCAGCCGCGGATGCCGCGCGAGATAGACCGTGCCCATGCCGCCGTTGCCCAGTACGCCTTCGATCTCGTAACCGGCGAACGACTCGTTCACACCGAGCTGCACGACAGGTCACTCCATCTCGTTCGATCGACAGGGCATCCGGGTCGAGCGCGCACGCTCCCCACGGTGAGTATTCCGCACTCCGCGACTAGGAGCCGTCTCGATTCCGCCACTCGTCGAACCGCTTGCCGATCTTGGCGACGGTCTCGCCCACCTCCTGACCCACGGTATTGACCGCCGAGGCGGCATCACGCCCGAGATTGCGCACCACCTTGACCAGCGGATCCTCCGACTGGTCGAAGGATTCGCGATAGCTGCGGGCGGCCTGGCGGATCTCCTCGCCGAACCGCGCGTCCCGGTCGGTGTGGCGGCGCGGGTACTGCCCGTCGAGCACCCGCCCGTATTCCCCGCTGGCGATCCACCGCCGCAGTTCGGCGGCGCGCAGCACCGAGAACGGGTGGCTCTGCAACTCCAGATTGAGCAGTTTGAGCACCCCGTCGCGCAGATCCCCGGAGCGGTCGTAGTCGTCGGCCTGGGCCAGGAAGGCCGCATGGCTCATCTGGTCCACTCGCGAGCCGCCCGCCAGCTTCATGTGCACCCGCACCGACGCCTCCACGTCCTGGCCCGCCAGCAGCCCGGCGCGGTCGCCGGACAGTTCGGATTTGCGGCTCCACTCCATGAGCGCGGCGATGATGGCCCGCAGCGCCCAGCCGCCGATCGGAATCCAGCCGATGCCACCGGCCAGCCGCATGAGATGCATGAGCATGGTGCGGTACACGGCGTGCCCGGAGAGCGCGTGTCCGAGTTCGTGGCCGACCACGAACCGCAGTTCCTCCTGGTCGAGCAGGTCCAGCAGTCCGGTGGTCAGCACGATGAAGGGCTGGTCCATGCCGATGGTGAGGGCGTTGGCCCGCGGGTCCTGGAGGACGAACATCTCGGGAGTGGTCGGGGCGTCCAGGATTTCGACGCAGTCCTGGCGCAGCTGGTGCAATGTCGTGAACTGCCGTTCGTCCACGCGCACCGCGGTGGCCAGGTAGAGCAGCCGGTGCTGGCGTTCGGCGAGCAGCCCGCTCAGCGTGCGCAGCACCATGTCGAAGCCGGAGAGGCTGCGCAGCGCCACCAGGGCGGTGCGGTCGGCGGGATGCTCCCAGGCGCGGGTGCTGATCTCCGGGAATCGGGTGCGGAGTCGGTCAGGGCTCGTCATGAATCTCCCCCGTGTGGGCGTTCGCGGTAATTCGCGGCGTCGAATGCCGCTCTGCTACAGTCTGCCCGTGTCGTCGAGTGCTCCACCCCGGGTCCGCCATGAATTGGCGTTGATCGCGGTGGGCTGCCTTGCGGTAGCGGACATTCACTGTCGCTGACCGCCGACCCGAACCGCTGCACAATCTCATCAGTAGACTGGCGCGCGTCCTTTCGCAGCTGACGTTCGTTCCCGGCGGCCTTCGGGCCGACAGCGCCATCGCCGTGCCCGGACGCGGGCTCACGGCAGTCCCCAGATTTCCGCCGACGAGTTCGGCGGGCGGTAGGAAAGGTCCCCTCGATGCCCCGCAGTTCCCGGCTCCGACGTCCGTCGCTCGTGACCGCTCTGGTCGCGGTCGCCGCCCTCGCCCTCACCGGATGCAGCGGCGGCTCCAGTGACGAGGTCGGCGGCGGCGATGTCGACAACAGTCGCGGCACCCTGCACCTGTACGCGTACGCGGTGCCCAAGCCCGGTTTCGACAAGGTGGTGCCCGCGTTCAACGAGACCGAGGCCGGGGAGGGCGTCGAGGTGGTGCCCTCCTACGGCGCGTCCGGCGACCAGTCTCGCAAGGTGGCCAAGGGGGCGGACGCCGATGTGGTGAATTTCTCGGTGGAACCCGACATCACCCGCCTGGTCGACGCCGGACTGATCGATCCGGACTGGAATGCCGACGCCAACAAGGGAATTCCCTTCGGTTCCGTGGTCACGCTGGTGGTGCGCGAGGGCAATCCCAAGAACATCCGGGACTGGGACGATCTGCTCCGTCCGGGGGTGGAGGTGGTGACCCCCAACCCGTTCAGCTCCGGCTCGGCCAAGTGGAATCTGCTCGCCCCGTACGCGGCCAAGAGCGAGGGCGGCAAGAACCCGCAGGCGGGCCTGGACTACCTGGCGGAACTGCTCTCGCCCGAGCACGTGAAGGTGCAGCCGAGTTCCGGTCGCATGGCCACCGACACCTTCCTTCAGGGCGTCGGTGACGTGCTGATCAGCTATGAGAACGAGGCCATCTTCTCCGAGCGCCAGGGCGATCCCATCGAGCATGTGGTGCCGCCGATCACTTTCAAGATCGAGAATCCGGTGGCGGTGCTGAAGAGTTCGCGCCACCCCGAGCGGGCCGCGGCGTTCCGGGACTTCCTCTACACGCCCGCCGCGCAGCGCGCCTGGGCCGAGGCCGGATTCCGCCCGGTGGACCCGCAGGTGCGCGCCGACTTCGCCGCCGAGTTCCAGCAGCCGCGGACCCTGTGGACGATCGCCGACCTGGGCGGCTGGCAGACCGTCGACCAGGACCTCTTCGCGCAGGGCAGCGGCGGTATCGCCGTCATCTACGAGCGGACCACCGGATAGTCGGGTGACGTGAAGCACACAGGATACTGGCTACCGTGAAAGACAGCAGCGGAAGCGTCGAGCTCGGGCGGGACTCGCACGCATCCACCGACACCAGCGGCATCCCGCGCCCGGACCGCTGGTCCTGGCTGCGGGTGACCGGATCGGTCGGCCCCCTCGGCATCGCGATCTCGGTGCTGTGGCTCAGCATCATCGTGCTGCTGCCGCTGGCGGCCCTGACCTTCAACTCGTTCAGTGACGGCTGGTCGGGCTTCTGGGACGCGGTCACCGCGCCCGCCGCCCTGGACGCGCTGCGGGTGACGGTCGTCGTCTCGGTGATCGTGGCCGTGCTCAATGTCGTCATGGGCACCCTCATCGCCTGGGTGCTGGTGCGCGACGACTTCCCCGGCAAAAGCATCGTGAACGCGCTCATCGACCTGCCGTTCGCGCTGCCGACCATCGTGGCCAGCATCGTGCTGCTGTCGCTCTACGGTCCGCAGAGCCCGATCGACATCCAGCTCAATGCCACCCAGCCCGGTCTGGTGGTGGCGCTGGCGTTCGTGACGCTGCCGTTCGTGGTGCGCTCGGTGCAGCCGGTGCTCATCGAGGTCGATATCGAGGTCGAGCAGGCGGCGGCATCGCTGGGCGCGGACAACTGGACCACCTTCCGGCGCATCGTGCTGCCGACCCTGGCCCCGGCCATCATCAGCGGTGGCGGGCTCGCCTTCGCCCGCGCCATCGGCGAATTCGGGTCGGTGGTGCTGATCGGCGGCAATATCCCGGGCGAGACCCAGGTGGCCTCGCAGTACATCCAGCAGCAGATCGAGGTGGACCGCCCGGTCAGCGCGGCGGCGGTCTCGGTGGCGCTGCTGGTGATCGCCTTCCTGACGCTGCTGGTGCTGCGGCTGTTCGCGGAGCGGGCGACCCGGAAGGAGCAGGACGCGCAGTGAAACTCTCGGCGATGACCCGCATGTCGCTGCGCACGGTGGCGCTCGGGTATCTGTTCGTGCTGCTGGTGCTGCCGCTGGGCATCATCCTGTACCGCAGTTTCGAGCACGGGATCGGGACGTTCATCGACTGGATCTCCACGCCCGCGGCGATTTCCGCGTTCAACCTGTCGATGATCATCGTGGCCATCGTGGTGCCGGTGAACGTGGTCTTCGGCGTGATGACCGCTATCGCACTGGTGCGCGGGCGGTTTCCGGGCCGCGGTCTGGTGCAGGGCCTGGTCGATCTGCCCTTCGCGACATCGCCGGTGGTGGTCGGTGTCTCGCTGATCCTGCTGTGGGGTGCGGGCGGCTGG
>NZ_JASCXP010000491.1:0-4886 GCF_030010695.1 Nocardia sp. CC201C | reverse complement strand
CAGTGCTGTTGATCGTCATCGTGGTGGTGACCGGTGTGCTGTTGCGCACCGCCCTGAGTGCCGGGGTGGACAAGCTCGGAGCGGGCGACTCGGTGGACACCGGTTACGGCCCGGATATCGGAGCGCTCGGCGTCGCCGAGACGGCGGGCAATCCGCTGCTCACCGATACCGACGCCACTCTCGTTCCGGCGGACTGCGATTACGCGCCGTGGAGCACCCAGGTGGAGCAGGCCCGCGCCTTCTTCGACTCCGCCGCCACCTGTCTGGAAGCGGGCTGGCGCGCGGTATTCGCCGAGGTGGGTCTGTCCTTCGAAGCGCCCGAGGTCACGGTGACCGCGTCCACCACCGGCATCACCACGCTGTGCACCGGCAACAGCAGCAATTTCGCCGCCTTCTACTGCTCCGCCGACAAGACCATCTACATGCCGATCAGCCAGTTGCAGACCGATGTCTTCAAGAACAACTGGGTGGTCTACCTGTCGGTGTTCGCCCACGAGTACGGCCATCACGTGCAGGCGCAGGCCGGAATTCTCGGCAAGGTGCACGCGCAGCGGCGCGAGGCGGGCGTCCGCTCCGACACCGGGCTCGAGCTGTCGCGCCGAACCGAGTTGCAGGCCAACTGTTTCGACGGCATGTACCTGTCTTCCTCCCGGGGCGGCGGGGCGCTCACCTCGGCGCAGATCGGCGTCGCGCGCAACGACGCCTACCATCGCGGTGACGCACCGGGGGATATGCGTGACCACGGCACCACGCAGAACGGCGGCGCCTGGTTCGAGGTGGGTCTCGACGAGAACCGCACCTTCGCGTGCAATACCTTCACCGCCCCGGCGAGCGCGGTGAACTAGAACCGGCACGCGCGGTGCACCGAAAGCGCGGTGCACCGGAAAGAACTCGAGCCCGTCGCGCGGCGACGGGCCCGAGTCGTGCATCGCGTCCCCTCGGGCTCAGTGCCCGAGCGGCCCCTCACCGATGCGCCGCGGTGAATGTCCGTGCACCCCTTCGGCGTAGGCGGTCTCGGCGTGCAGGGCGAAGTCGATGCCGCCCACCTCGTCCTCGTGGGAAACGCGGAAGCCGATCGTCGCGTCGATCACCTTGCCGATCAGGAACGAGATGCCGAAAGCCCAGGCGGCCACGGCCAGGACGCCCACCGCCTGCTTGCCGAGCTGGGTGAGCCCGCCGCCGTGGAACAGGCCCGCCGCGCCGCCCTCGCCGGTCATCACCTCGGTGGCGAGCAGGCCGATCAGCATGGTGCCCACCACGCCGCCGACGAAGTGCACGCCCACCACATCGAGCGAGTCGTCGTAGTTGGCCTTGAACTTCCAGCCCACCGCGAACGCGCACACCACACCCGCGGCCAGACCGACGATCATCGCGCCCAGGGTGTTCACGAAGCCGCAGGACGGCGTGATAGCCACCAGACCGGCCACCACTCCCGACGCCGCGCCGAAGGTGGTCGGCCGACCGTCGCGCACCTGCTCCACGGCCAGCCAGCCCAGCATGCCGAGGCAGCCCGCCACCAACGTGTTCAGGAAGACCGCGGCCGCGGTGCCGTCGGCCGCCAGCGCCGAACCGGCATTGAAGCCGAACCATCCGAACCACAGCAGGCCCGCGCCCAGCAGCACGAACGGCAGATTGTGCGGGCGCATGGCGTCCATCTTGAAACCGACGCGCGGCCCCAGCACCAGTGCCAGCGCGAGCGCCGAAGCGCCGGAGGCGATCTCGACCACCAGGCCGCCCGCGTAGTCGAGTGCGCCGAATTCGGCGAGCCAGCCCTCGGAATTCCACACCCAGTGCGCGATCGGCGCGTACACCAGCGTCGCCCAGATCGGCACGAAGATCATCCACGCGGAGAATTTCGCGCGGTCGGCGATGGCGCCGCTGACCAGTGCCACGGTGAGAATCGCGAAGGTCAGCTGGAAGGTGACGAACAGCAGATCCGGAATACCGCTGTTGGCCTCGGTATCGGTCACCCGCACCGTGCCCGGATCGAATCCGGAGAGGGCGAAATGATCGAATCCGCCGATGAATCCCCCACCCGCGTCCGGACCGAAGGCCAGCGTGTAGCCGACCAGCAACCACACCACGGTGACCAGCGGAATGGAGATGAAGCTCATCATCAGCATGTTGAGCACGCCGCTGGAGCGCACCATGCCGCCGTAGAAGATCGCCAGGCCGGGTGTCATGAGCAGCACCAGCGCGGTGCTGGCCAGCAACCACGAGGTGGCGGCGGCATCGATTGTGGGCACGGGGTAACTCCTTCCACGCGTTTCGCGTTTCAGGGAAGTTACCGAAACCTCACGTTTCCGCGTTGTTACGAAGAGCGTTCGTGTGTTACGGATTGTGCACGCGATGTTACGAAATGCTCACACGCGCGTCGGAGCGCGGCTTTTCCCGGGCTGGACGTCGCGATTTCTTGTTCAGCGCGCGCAGGCCGCGCGGTCCGGGCAGGGGGAGACCGTCGTCACGCAGCACCATCCATTCCGCGGTGGTCATCCACTGCTGCTGGGCGCGGGCGTCGGCGGTGTCGTTGAATACCCGCCGCCCGCGATCGTCGCGCAGCTCATGGGCCAGCACCGACCAGCGCGGCGGGCGATCGTGTTCGGCGAACTGATCGCGCAGATATGCGGCCACCAGGGTGCCGATCGCGTTCACCGGTCGCAGCGACACCCGATTTCCGTATTTCGCCGAATGGAAACGCCGTCCGGCGCACAGGGAGCGCGGAGAATCGTTGTAGGCGATCCAGCCCGCGCGTTGGGCGCGCTCGATGAGCCACAGGTGTTTCACAGCGGTCGGCGGAATATCGCCGACGTGCTCGCGAATAAGTGCCACAACGGGTTCCGACAGCAGAATGTCGCGACGGGTCGGACCGTTTCCGTTCAGCGTCCAGTATTCGTCGGTGAGGGTGGCGATCACCCGGCCGAAATCGTCGATGCCGCGCTGTGCGCGGCGGCCCAGACGCTCGATGCGCTCGGCCTCGCGGCGCATGTCGTTCTGGGTGATCAGGGTGCGGATGGCGGGCAGGGTGGGTACCTGGCCGCGATGCAGGAGTTCGAGGATCGCACCGGCGGTGGCGGGGTCGGCGGCTGCCGTGACCGGCAGCGATTCGCGGTGCAGATCGAACTCGCGCGGGCTGATGGCTCGGCTCAGCAGATCCGCCGCGGTTCGATTGCCGGCGAATTCGGTACCGGAAAGCCAGGCGGCTGCGATGTCGTCATGCGACGGCACGTTGGGCGTTTCCTCCGAGAGATTTGGTTGCGCCCCGGTCGGGATGAGGGACCGGCCGGGGACACCAACCTGATGAAGGTTTGGCTACCGAAGTTGCCGATGTCCACGGTAGCCAAGCAATTGCGATCTTGCCGCATCCGTTGACGGTATCGTTATGTCCGTAATGCGGAGTTGAAACCGGGCGCAGGTCTGTAGACAGCGATCATGCACTACAGCGGTATCCGGCAAATTCCGTTCCCGAACTACGCTGAGAATTTGCTGTGCATTCTTCTCGCACCGGGGGACTGCGTGACGTCGGCGAACGGGGCGCTCGGTTCCTACGTGATTCACATCACGTTTGCGGGTGGGTGGCGAACGGGAAGCGAGGCGGATTTTCGGTCGAATCGGACGCGCCGAACCGGGTCGGGACATCGGCGCATGCGCTGTCGGTGTCCGCCGGTAGCCTCTCTGCCGTGGCTCTCTACCGGAAGTACCGACCGGCAACGTTCGCTGAAGTCGTGGGGCAGGAGCACGTCACCGATCCCCTGAGTACGGCGCTCGACACCGGTCGCATCAGTCATGCGTACCTGTTCTCGGGACCGCGCGGATGTGGCAAGACCTCATCGGCGCGCATCCTCGCGCGCTCGCTGAACTGTGTGGAGGGGCCGACGTCCACACCGTGCGGAGTGTGCGCGTCGTGTGTGGCGCTCGCCCCGGGCGGACCGGGCAACCTCGATGTCATCGAACTCGACGCCGCGAGCCACGGCGGCGTCGACGACACCCGCGAACTGCGCGACCGCGCCTTCTACGCGCCCGCCGAATCCCGCTACCGCGTCTTCATCGTCGACGAGGCGCACATGGTGACCACCGCGGGCTTCAACGCGCTGCTGAAGATCGTGGAGGAGCCGCCCGCCCACCTCATCTTCGTCTTCGCCACCACCGAACCGGACAAGGTGCTGCCCACCATCCGGTCGCGCACCCACCACTACCCCTTCCGGCTGCTGCCGCCCGCCACCATGCGCGGACTGCTCGGCCGCATCTGCGATCAGGAAGGGGTGCAGGTCGAGGAATCGGTGTACCCGTTGGTGATTCGCGCGGGCGGCGGTTCGCCGCGCGACAGCCTCAGCGTGCTGGACCAGCTGCTGGCCGGCGCCGGATCCGAGGGGGTCACCTATCCGCGCGCGGTGTCGCTGCTCGGCGTCACCGATATCGCCCTCATCGACGACGCCGTCGAGGCGCTCGCGACCGATGACGGCGCCGCCCTGTTCGGTGTCATCGACCGCGTGGTCGAATCCGGCCACGACCCCCGCCGCTTCGCCACCGACCTGCTCGAGCGCCTGCGCGACCTGATCCTGCTGCGCGCCGTCCCCGACGCCACCGACCGCGGCCTGGTCTCCGGCCCCGGCGACGTCCTCGACCGCATGCGCGCCCAGGCCGACGCCATCGGTCCCGCCACCCTCACCCGCTACGCCGAACTCCTGCACGAGGGTCTCGGCGAGATGCGCGGCGCGACCGCCCCCCGCCTGCTGCTCGAGGTCATCGCGGCCCGCATGCTGCTGCCCTCGGCCACCGACACCGAATCCGCGGCCCTGCAACGCCTGGAACGCATCGAACGCCGCCTGGCGGGTGCACCCCTGCCCCCGGCCGCCGGTAACGCCGCGCTCGGTAACCCGACCGCTGGC
>NZ_JASCXP010000490.1:0-4947 GCF_030010695.1 Nocardia sp. CC201C | reverse complement strand
CCCGCCGAAATCGCCGGACTCATCGAGAAGGCCGCCCCGCCAGGGGTGATGTCGGGTCGCCCGCCGGAACGCGCACGAGCGCTCCGGCACGGCGTCGGGTGCCTCGGCCGGAGTCAATCGCCGAACAGCCGCTGTGCGGTCCAGTCGGGTGCTTCGTCTCGGCTGTTGCGCGCGGCGGCCAGATAGTCGGACGCGTTCCGGTATCGCCGGGTGCGCCCCTCGATGTCGAAACAGGCTCGACAGACTTGCCGGTAGGAAACAAAGCACCGCGCGGCGTCCGCACGAGCCCGAGCCGACGGTGCTGTGGCGTCGAAGGCCGCCAGGCAGTCGCGCTCGCATTCGAGGTATCGCGTCATACAGTCATTCGCCATGTCGGATACGGCGACGAGCGATTGTTCGAGCGACCGACGCTCTGTTCGATGGATGATGCACACGGCATTGTGCGCCGGGTCGATCTCGAGGTCCTTGCGTGCCATGTAGATGTCGTTGTGCACTCCGATCCACTCCGCGAGCCACAGCCGAGCCCGTGAATACTCCGGTAGCGCGCGCAGCAGTGGATCGGCGTCCACTCCGAGCGCGAGTTCCGCGAGGTCGAAGAACATCGGCATGCCGGATCCATAGCGTCGCCGCTGTCGATACTCCGCGATCGTGGGGCGGTGATCGTGCCGCCGGTCCTCGGCATCGCGGCGCAGTGACTCCAGCCATTCGTCGATGCTGTTTCGGAACTGCTCGATCCAACCCTGTGACCGCCGCGGAACGGCCCGCGTCCAGATATCGCGCAAAGCCCGCGCAGGGCGGCTGCCCGCCGGTGCCGTGGTCGTTGCCAGCTGCGCCCGCAGCTCGGCCACGGCGGACGTCGCCTGTGCGACATCACGTCCCACCGGACCGTCGTCGAATTGGTCGTCGACGATGAAGGCCCAGGCCAGATGCTGCATCAGCAGCGGCAGGACGTGGGGTCTCGCCTGCGGGTAGAACAGGCTTGCGATCCACGGGGTTTCGGTGCGCTCCAGGTGCTTGCGGCTGCTGTCGGTGGGAGTCAGATCGTACGAGTCGACCCACGCCCACACGCTGGCCGCGGTGGCGCTCATCGCGGGATTCTCGGTGCATGCGTCGAATGGCATGAACAGGCGCGGTATGGGCAAGCCGTCATTGATCGTCTCTCCGCCGTCCGCGGTCATCGCTCGGCCTTCTCGACCGGGTGGATCGGGGTCGTCTGTCGTGGACTGGGCGTCATCAGCAGATTTCGGGGTCGTAGCAGCAGGCCCGTCGCCGGTGTGACCTCGCGGTCGGTCGACAGCCGCAAGCGCCATCGACTCGCGATCGTCGCCAGCGTGAGGGTCGCTTCGGTCATGCCGAATCGGTCGCCGATGCATTTTCGAGCGCCCCCGCCGAACGGAAGGAAGTTCTCGAGCGGAGGATGCGCGACGTCTGGGTCCCATCGACCGGGATCGAAGATCTCCGGCTGCGGGAAGACATCCGCCCGGTGATGGATCAGGTAGGGGCTGTAGGCCACGGTCGTACCGACGGGAAGCGTGTACCCGCCCAGCGTGGTAGCGTCGGTGACCACTCGCATGGACAGCCAGGCCGGTGAGTAGACGCGCAGCGCCTCGGTGATCACCCGTTCGGTCAGCGGCAACCGATGTAGATCGGTGTAGTGCGCGGTCCGCTCCGTCAGCACCGCGTCGACTTCGGCATGCAGCCGATGCTCGACCTCCGGATTCCGGGCCAGCAGGTACAGCGCCCATGCCAGCGTCGTCGCGGTGGTCTCGGTGCCGGCGAGGAAGAACGCGATGATGGTGTCGGTGATCTCCTCATCGCTCATCCCGCCGCCATCGTGCTCGTCATCCCGGGCAGTCATCAGGGCGGACAGCAGGTCGCCGTGATCGTCGGGCGTGCGACGTCGCTGCGCGATGATGTCGTCTACGGTTCGGCGCAGGCGCGCGTGCGCGCGACGGTACGACAGGTTCCCCGCTGTCGGAAGGCGGTCCAGTGGCGGCGGCAGGAATGTGCGCAGGTAGAAGCCGTCGAAAAGGGTTGTGACATCGGCCAGTAGCCTGTCGAGCAGTCCGGTGGGGAGCGTGTTCGACAGCAGCGTGGCCGCCGTGACGCGCGAGGTGATCGTCATCATCTCGGTCAGCAGGTTCAGCGGCTCGTCGTCCGGCCAGGAGTCGATGACGTCGACAATGCATTCCGTCATCGTCTCCGCGTACCGCGGGAGGCGGTCGGAGCGGAACGCGGGCTGCGCCAGGCGGCGTTGCCGGCGATGTGCGTCATAGGGGCAGGAAGCCAGACTGTCTCGTAGCACTTCGCGGATCCGGTCATAGATGGGCCCTCCCTTGTCGAATGTCCGATCGTCTCGCAGCAGTTGGCGAACCGTCGCGGGATCGCATGCCAGCACGATCCGAGCGGGTCCGATGCGAATCCGGATCAGGCTTTCCGTGGTGGGAAGCGAGGTGAGAAAGCGGGTCGGATCTCGGAGCAGGGGAATCGCGTGGCCGAGCAGCGGCGCCGCTTTCGGTGCACTGGGAATGGAATTCACGGAACGCATGCGGTACCTCTCGCTCGGTTCGTCGGATCGCCCGGTGCTGCAGGACTTCTCGCCGAAACGAACGGAGGTGCGGATAGCAGACGAACGGAAAGCTGCCGAATGCGTGCTGTATGCGGTGAATAAGCTTGGACATTCGGCATAGGCGCGATACGTCCGGTAATCGAGCCCATGGGTTTGCGATGGTCGAGTCCGGATGGTTCGGATAACGGAAATCCCACTGACGCTTGTGATTTTAGTCTCAGCGACCTCTCGTCGCAAGATGCCGACGAACAGATCGGCTGTTGCCGAATGGAATTCGGACGCAGCGGCGCTAACTCGAGACAGCGTTCCGGCATTGCTGGCATGCTGGGGCCGTGTCACAGATCGCCCTGTATTACCCGTGGACGCGTTTCCGGAACGAGAACTGGCTGAAGCTGGCACTGCTGACGTGGGACCATATCGCGCGGATTCGCCCGCGATCGGCCACGGACACCGATTCGGACCCGGTGGCGAGGGTGCGCGCGGAGACCGATTTCCTGCACGACGTGGAGCCGGTTCGGGAGGATCTGCGGCGGCTCACCAATATCTTCGGCGACATCATCACCTCGGGGGAGCCGCGGGTGTGGCAGCGGTACGCGTGGCGGGCGGTGGTGGACTCGGCCGGATCGGCGGCCACGCCGCGCAAGTCGGGTGGGCCGCGCCGCGCCTACCCGGGCCTGGCGTGGGTCCATGTCGGGACCGACGGGCCGAAGGCGCATCTCGCCCTGTCCCGGCTGTTGGAGGAGGAGGGCCTGGCGGTGACGGTCGAGGAGTCGACCGGTCCGTACCTCGGGATGCATCCTCGACTCGCCGACCTCTACCTGACCGCCCTCGCCGATGTGGTGGCGGCGCGGCAGCGGGTCTCACCCGTGACCGACGATCCCCGCGCGCACGCCGCCGTCGGCACCATCGATCGGCTCTACGACCTGCTGGTCGACGACGCGGCCGAGCCGGTGCGCGAGAAAGGGATGAGCGAGGAAGCGCAGCACGCGTACATCCACTTCGCCGCGCACGCCGCCCCGCGACCCGAGCGATTGCGCGAGGTGCCGCTGCCGACGCTGCTGTCGTTTCGCGAGCGGCACGCGGGTGATCTGCGGGCGTTCCGGGACCATATCGGGTCGCTGTCGAAGGAATTGGAGAGCGTCGCGCTGGCCGAGGGGCCGGATGCGGCACAACGTCGACTCCGAGGCGTCTACCGATCGACGACGAAACCTCAGCTCGAGGAACTGTGCCGAGCGCTGAACGACTTCGGAATCGATGCCGTTCCCGGCCTGCTCGGCATCAAGGTCGACCTGCCCGCCGCCGCGATCACCGGCACGGCGCTCCCCGAAGTCACCGACTTCGTCGGTGCCGGAACGGGTTTCGCCTTCTCGGTCGTCCCGTACGTCGCGGACCGGATGCGCGCACGCCGCACCACCATCCAGGACACGCCGGTCTCCTACCTGCTGACGGCAGACCGCAAGCTGACCGGTAGATCGCTGCTCGCCGCGATGCGGCGCTGACCGGCGTTCGGTTACTCCGCGAACGCGCCCATCACCGGCAGCCATTCCACATACCGCACCTCTTCGATCAGTCCCAGCTGCGCGAACGGATCCTGTGCCAGCAGTTTCGGCATCTCCTCGGCGTCGGAGACGCGGAAGAGCAGCAGCGCGCCGGAACCGTCCGGGTACGGGCCGCTGGTCAGCACGATGCCCTGGTCGACCAGTCCGTTGAGGAAGGCGCGGTGCGCGGGGCGGTGCTCGGCGCGGGATGCGGCGGTGGCGTCGGTGTAGGTGTAGTGGACGGCGAAGATCGGCACGGGTGGAGCTTCCTGATCGGAGGGACGGTTGAGGTTTGTCGAAAGGTTCAGAGGTTCAACAGCATTCGGGTGTTCCCGAGGGTGTTGGGTTTGACGTAGCTGAGGTCGAGGAATTCGGCGACGCCGGTGTCGTAGGAGCGGCACATCTCGGCGTACACCTCGGCGGTGACCGGGGTGCCGTCGATCTCGGCGAAACCGTGGCGGCCGAAGAAGTCCACCTCGAAGGTGAGCACGAACAGGCGTTTCAGTTCCAGTTCGCGCGCCACGGTGATGAGCTGGGAGACGAGCATGTGCCCGACTCCCGAGCCCTTCACGTCCGGGTGCACGGCCACGGTGCGCACCTCGCCGAGGTCCGCCCACAGCACGTGCAGGGCCCCGCAGCCGACGAGGCGGCCGTCGAGTTCGGCCACCCAGAACTCCTGCAGCGCCTCGTAGAGGTTCACGAGGTTCTTCTCCAGCAGGATCCGGCCCGCGTAGATGTCGACCAGGCCCTTGATCTCGGGCACATCCGAGGCGCGGGCGCGGGGCCCCACCGGGGTGGCCCCCCCCCCCCCCCCGAACCCACCCCCCCCAGGGGGGGGAA